>NZ_JAEHCA010000099.1:0-404 GCF_016483345.1 Bacillus cereus group sp. N24 | reverse complement strand
GACTTAGCGGCATATGATGCCGAAGGAAATGCGTACAAGTATGAAGTAAAAGAACAACCAGTAGATGGATATAAATCAGAGGTTCATGGTTATGACATTACAAATACAAAAATAGCGAACTTAACAGTAGAAGGAACAAAAACGTGGAACGATAACAACGCAACAGATCGTCCAAGCTCGATTAAAGTAGACTTACTACAAAACGGTAAAGTAGTAGATACAAAAGAAGCAACAGCGGCAACAAACTGGAAATATGCATTTGCGGATGTAGAAGCATATGACGCAAATGGAGTAGCATACAAGTATGAAGTGAAGGAACAGCCAGTAGCAGGATACCAATCTGACGTACACGGTTATGACATCACAAATACAAAAGTAGGCGAAACAAAAGTAGAAGGAACGAA
>NZ_JAEHCA010000098.1:0-406 GCF_016483345.1 Bacillus cereus group sp. N24 | reverse complement strand
TAAAGCTTAAAAACACAAAAAATCCATTATTAGGTAATATTACTGCGGACTAGAGCAGGAACCCTGTCACTAGGCCTTATAGTGAAAGGCACTCGAAAGGGTGCCTTTTCTCTAGAAAAATTAACCTAATAAGAGAGATGGTCTTAACGTAGAGCATACGCCTTAAAATATGTCTAAATTGTGTCTAAACGTACAATTTTCTTTTTTTGATATGGTGACCCCTTTTAGGGGGATTTTTGAAGAAGGAATTAATAGAATATGTAAAAATACTCCGCTATCTAGTGAACAGTTTTATACTTTCCGAACAATAGCCAAATAAATGGATGATACTATACTTTGAATAAAAAACACAAGCATTACATAATAAATAAAATATTCCTTATCTATTAACTTAAATATTGCTACT
>NZ_JAEHCA010000097.1:0-411 GCF_016483345.1 Bacillus cereus group sp. N24 | reverse complement strand
CAAATACATTTATGTCTTCCTCGTTCACCGCCCCAAATTAATAGATAAGCGCCCCAGCAAAATACAATCGCTGTACTCACCATTGCTCCTCTTTGCATCCATGCAATAAATGAATTCCCCGTATTAATTAGACCATCCATTGCATCACCTAACACTAACATTTGAGCTATTGTTTCCAACATATACATTCACTCCCTTTTCATTTTTAGATGCTTATACGTTACTAAGCTGACTTGACTCATTCGCCTTGCTGTCTTCTTTCACTTCTTTTACTTCTGTTGCTGTTGCCTTATAAGCTTGTAAAGCTTTCATTACTAAATCTTGATTTTCTTCAATGTATTTCTGATGATGTAAATGAAGCCAATGGTTATAATCCTGACCATTGGCTCTTAATAGGTTTGCTACCATATC
>NZ_JAEHCA010000096.1:0-413 GCF_016483345.1 Bacillus cereus group sp. N24 | reverse complement strand
AATATCGGGAAGACAGGATTTGAACCTGCGACCCCCTGGTCCCAAACCAGGTGCTCTACCAAGCTGAGCCACTTCCCGTTAATAAAAGCGCGCCCGAGAGGAGTCGAACCCCTAACCTCTTGATCCGTAGTCAAACGCTCTATCCAATTGAGCTACGGGCGCATATGGTGCCGAGGGCGGGGGTCGAACCCGCACGGTGGTCACCCACCGCAGGATTTTAAGTCCTGTGCGTCTGCCTGTTCCGCCACCCCGGCATGTCATATTGAAAATTGGAGCGGAAGACGGGATTCGAACCCGCGACCCCAACCTTGGCAAGGTTGTATTCTACCACTGAACTACTTCCGCAAGACATGTTATGAGATATTTTATTAAAAGTGCGGGTGAAGGGAGTCGAACCCCCACGCCAAAGGCGC
>NZ_JAEHCA010000095.1:0-443 GCF_016483345.1 Bacillus cereus group sp. N24 | reverse complement strand
ATAAATTAGAGTTCGATAGAACTCTTTACTTAGGAATCCCCCTCTTCTAAACGAAGTGAAAGTGGGGGTAGTTCAATTGCCGAATAAGAATTTTAATCGCTTCTCCTGTACGCTGTATGATAAACGAGCGTCAAATTTCTTCCCGTTTTTGTTTGAGATAAACCCTTTGATCTGATCCGTTACATTCTTTTCTAATAACTTTTTCACATGGTTACTACTTAAATTTTTACCAGATAATGTACCAAAAATAATGAAGTCACAGCCTTTTTTGTATTTCTCACATAAGTAGTTACTTTTCCCTACAAGAACCCTACTCTTACACAATGGACATTTACCAATGGTACGATCTTCAGTCGTTGGAAAACAGAATTTCAAACTTCCGTCCGCTTCCATATAGATAGCTGCTGTAAATTCTCCCTTTTCTCCTTGAAAGCCGTTGATAA
>NZ_JAEHCA010000094.1:0-449 GCF_016483345.1 Bacillus cereus group sp. N24 | reverse complement strand
TGTATAAGCATCCGCAAGGTTGCGAACAGACGACTGAATCGCAATACTATCCACTTCTTTTAGCCAAACAAACTCTTCCTTCATGGCAGGAAGTTTCGCAGAGCATGTACCATATGTCAAACCTTTTCCTGTTTCTTTGTATGCATGATCCCATAGAGATAGGAAATGATTGAATACAAAACGAGAACAGCCAATCGTTTTATTGATTAGGGTCGTTTGTGCTTTATTTGGATAGATACGAAATTTATATGCTTTATTGATCATCATTCGTTTCACCCCATTTCGATATGTGTCTATTATACAACAAACATACATTCGATAGGTAGTGAAGTGACAGTTTATGTATGTCGAACAATTAAGATGGCTTCCTGCCATCCCTTGTTCGAAGCCAATTCATCTCCCACCTACTCACTTCGCGTTCCTTGAGGAAGGAGTCTTCTTGGCTAAAA
>NZ_JAEHCA010000093.1:0-458 GCF_016483345.1 Bacillus cereus group sp. N24 | reverse complement strand
TGTGGCGCACCATTGGATATCATTTCATCCCATATTAAATTAAAAACATTAAAAATTTGCGCTTGGAATACTTCCGGCTTAAAATTTGAAATGTTTCGTAAGGAAAACGATACAACTTGTTCTTTTTTAAAGTTTTCAATAGTGGAATGACCATCAAATAATTGTGCATATGCTTCTACTAAATTTACAAGATTTAATTCAATCAACTCTAAACGATGTTTTCTGCTTTCTCCTAAATTCTCATGGTGTTTCCTACTTTTTACATTCTCATATAATTCATCACGAACAAAAGATAAAAAGTTTGAGAAAATGGGATACTCATTTGGTTTTCTTGTTGTAATTTCATTTTTCGCTCCTTTTTCGTCATTCCATAATCCCATTCGAATATATAATTTACGAAGCAAATTTTCATATTCTTTAATTTCATCATCTTTTGCTTCTGGCGCAATGAATCGATA
>NZ_JAEHCA010000092.1:0-469 GCF_016483345.1 Bacillus cereus group sp. N24 | reverse complement strand
TTGGCTGTTCTCGTTTTGTATTCAATCACTTCCTATCTCTATGGGATAATGCATACAAAGAAACAGGAAAAGGTTTGACATATGGTACATGCTCTGCCAAACTTCCTGCCATAAAGAAAGAGTTTGTTTGGCTAAAAGAAGTGGATAGTATTGCGATTCAGTCATCTGTCCGCAACCTTGCGGATGCTTATACACGCTTTTTCAAAAAACAAAACAGTGCCCCGCGTTTCAAATCTAAGAAAAATAACGTGCAATCTTATACCACAAAACAAACAAATGAAAACATTGCCGTTGTAGGAAACAAAATTAAATTGCCAAAACTAGGTCTTGTTCGATTTGCCAAAAGTCGTGAAGTACAGGGACGTATTGTAAATGCTACAGTTAGACGGAACCCTTCTGGCAGATACTTTGTGTCATTGTTAGTCGAAACAGAAGTGCAAGAACTTCCGAAAACACATTCTTACATTGG
>NZ_JAEHCA010000091.1:0-519 GCF_016483345.1 Bacillus cereus group sp. N24 | reverse complement strand
TAAATTGAATTTCTTTAATATTTTGTCCCCAGGTTTTAAATTTTCTAAGTTAAGTGAAGTAGTTGGTTGCATAGCTAAATCCAATGTACCTGCAGCAAATGAATTATTTGTCACCACTTGATCGCTAAAATATGCATATGTTCCCCCACCAATTAAAGATAAGCCAAGAGTGGCTGAAACCACTCCAACACCTAATTTCTTTTTCAATGACATTTTTTGTTCCTCCCATATCATTTTTATAATCTTTCTCCCTAATCAACCGAAAAGGTCCCCTTAATACAGATATACCATGAATTGCGAAAAAATTATATTAAAAGCAAAAAATTCCTTATTGAGAAAATTATGTCATTATCTATATTCTGTAAATGAAACGTCCCAAAAATAGAAAAGTTGAATTTATAATTATCAAAACCTCTGCCAAAAACAAATTAATATTAATACCCTTTATCATTTTAGCCAAGAAGACTCCTTCCTCAAGGAACGCGAAGTGAGTAGGTGGGAGATGAATTGGCTTCGGAC
>NZ_JAEHCA010000090.1:0-534 GCF_016483345.1 Bacillus cereus group sp. N24 | reverse complement strand
GATAAACAAGAGATGGGAAGTGTGAAGATAGCAAAAGAAGTTGTAGCTGAACGAATTAGTCATGCAAGACAAAAACGTATAGATCATGAGGCATCAAAGAACAATGTAACGTAAGCTACATTGTTTCTTTTTATAAAAAAACAGGAGGTTAGTAGGATGTTATTATTTCGTGAAGATATTGCATTAGGGGTCATTAAAGAGGTTGGAGAAGGTGAACTTGTTTTACTTGTAAAAGAGGAAGAACTAACAATCAAAATTACACGAGAACAAGAGGAAGAACTTGCAGTTCATGTCATGAATCAGGAAAATATGTTAGTTCCGGTTAATGTAAAAACTCATGAGCTTTTCTTTGATACAGCTGAGAGATGGAATGAAGAAGAAATGGAGGAATTACAAAAAGCTAGTGAAAGAGTAGGAGAAGATCATGAGTAAAAGTTATAAGAAAAAGTATCAAACAAAATCACCAGAAGAAAAGAAAGAAGCGGTGCAAGCTTTAACAAAAAAGATGGAAAAAAGCGTAGAAGGTTATTTTCG
>NZ_JAEHCA010000009.1:0-191868 GCF_016483345.1 Bacillus cereus group sp. N24 | reverse complement strand
CGATCACCCTCTCAGGTCGGCTACGCATCGTTGCCTTGGTGAGCCGTTACCTCACCAACTAGCTAATGCGACGCGGGTCCATCCATAAGTGACAGCCGAAGCCGCCTTTCAATTTCGAACCATGCAGTTCAAAATATTATCCGGTATTAGCCCCGGTTTCCCGGAGTTATCCCAGTCTTATGGGCAGGTTACCCACGTGTTACTCACCCGTCCGCCGCTAACTTCTTGAGAGCAAGCTCTCAATCCATTCGCTCGACTTGCATGTATTAGGCACGCCGCCAGCGTTCATCCTGAGCCAGGATCAAACTCTCCAATAAAGTTAGTTTGTCTAGCATCTAAAAATAAAAATTGACGTTTCACGTTGTTTGTTTCGTTCAGTTTTCAAAGAACTTGTCCGCCGCTTCATAAGCGACTTCATCATATTAACATCTTCATTTTTCGATGTCAACAATGTTTCTTAATTTCTTTTTGTCGTTTTCTGCGTTTCCGCATCAGCGACGTTTATTAATATACCATCGTGATTTCGAAATAACAAGTACTTTTTATAAAAAAAACAAAAAAATCACCTATCCTACTTTCTTCTATGTAAGGACTCCTTATCCTCTCTACTGAAAACAGGTATTTTGATTGTATACCAATACACTCCGAGCAACCAAACTGTGGGTCACAATAACTTCTCAGATTTTCATTCTCTTCTATATTAAAGTTCATAATCATTTACTCCCTATAGAATAACGACATAAATTAGCCGTAAGAAACGAATCAATCCACATTAAAAAGCAATTCGAACGAACAATTTCCTCCCCCATTAAAAATTGCACTTTATACAAATAATACAATCTCACCAAAAACATTATCTTAAGATTGTTGTTAGAATTTTTTTACATTTAATTAATGAAAAATATCCATTTTTTGTTATATAGTAAGAAAGTGCCCACAAAACTATAAATACTAATGGAGGAATTATCTTATGGATAGGTTAACAAAATTTTCATTAAAAAACCGAGCTGCTATTATTATCATGGTTTTTCTCACTTCCATACTCGGTGTTTATTCCGGCTCTAAATTACCTATGGAATTTTTACCAAGCATCGATAACCCTGCAATAACTGTCACAACATTATCTCAAGGGCTCGATGCTGAAACGATGACTAAAGATGTAACTGATCCCCTTGAAAAACAGTTTCGTAATTTAGAACATACTGATGGCATCATTTCCTCCACACACGAGGGATTATCACGCATCGACATTGCATATACATCCAAGGCAAATATGAAAGATGCAGCACGCGAAGTCGAAAAAGCAATTAATACGATTAAATTACCTAAAGATGTAACTAAACCTGTAGTTAGCCAATTAAATACTTCTATGATTCCACTCGCTCAAATTACCATCCAGAAGCAAAATGGATTTTCAAAAGCTGACGAAAAACAAATCGAGAAAGAAATCGTACCACAACTCGAAAGCATTGATGGTGTTGCCAATGTCATGTTTTTCGGAAAATCAACTTCCGAATTATCCATCGTTCTTGACCCTAACAAACTAAAAGATAAAAACGTAACATCAGAGCAAGTATTAAAAGTTATACAGGGAAAAGAAACTTCCACTCCCACTGGAACAATTACTGTTAATAAAGAAGAATACAATCTTCGTGTCATCGGGGAAGTAAAAAATATAAATGAGATTAAAAACATCACCGTAGCACCTCAAGTGAAATTGCAAGATATTGCTCAAATTGAACTGAAACAAAACTACGATACAATATCACACATAAACGGAGAAGAAGGAACAGGATTAATCATCATGAAAGAGCCGAGTAAAAACGCGGTTGCAATTGGAAAAGAAATTGATAAAAAAATTAAAGACATAAGTAAGCAATATAAAGATCAGTTTTCTATTAAACTTTTAGCCTCAACTCATGAACAAGTTGAAAATGCTGTTACTAGTATGGGAAAAGAAGTAATCCTTGGCGCAATCGCCGCTACTCTAATTATCTTAATCTTTTTGCGTAACTTCCGAACGACACTCATCGCTGTTGTCAGTATTCCATTATCTATTTTATTAACACTCTTTTTACTACACCAATCTAACATCACACTTAACATTTTAACTCTCGGTGGCTTAGCAGTTGCAGTTGGACGTCTCGTCGATGATAGTATCGTTGTCATTGAAAATATTTTTCGCCGTTTACAAAAGGAACCTTTCTCTAAAGATATTATTATCGATGCAACGAAAGAGGTTGCCGTCGCAATCACTTCTTCTACTTTAACAACGGTCGCTGTTTTTTTACCTATCGGCCTCGTATCAGGAGTAATCGGAAAATTAATGTTACCTATGGTATTAGCAGTTGTATATTCTATCCTTTCTTCTTTGATCGTCGCATTAACAGTTGTTCCACTTATGGCTTTTTTACTACTCAAAAAAACAAAGCATCGCAAGCCGAGCTCTTCACCACGATATGTAGCTACATTAAAGTGGGCTCTTTCTCATAAATTTATTATTCTACTAACTTCATTTTTATTATTTGCGGGATCAATCGCTGCATATATATTACTACCAAAATCGAACATAAAGTCCGAAGACGATACAATGTTATCCGTTAATATGACGTTTCCAGCTGATTATAATTCTGAATCTCAAAAACAAAAAGCCTTTGACTTCGAAAAGAAACTACTCTCTAATCCTGATGTAACAGATGTTATTTTACGAATGGGATCTAGCGCAGAAGATGCACAATGGGGGCAAACGACTAAAAATAATCTTGCCAGTATATTTGTAGTCTTCAAAAAGGGGTCTAATATCGACCAATATATTAAAGACTTAAAGAAAGATCATAAATCTTTTGAACCTGCCGAACTTGATTATATAAAAACGAGTTATTCAAGCTCTGGTGGGGGTAACAATTTACAATTTAACGTAACTGCTACTAACCAAACGAATCTAAAAAAAGCCGCTAACATCGTCGAAACAAAACTAAAGAGTATGGATGCTCTCTCTAAAATAAAAACGAATTTAGAAGACTCTAAGAAAGAATGGCAAATTCATATTGATCAAACAAAAGCCGAACAATTAGGTTTAACCCCAGAATTAGCAGCACAACAAGTAGCATTCCTTATGAAGAAATCGCCTATTGGTGAAATTTCAATTAACAATGAAAAGACTACTATTATGATAGAGCACAAAAAAGAAAATATTAATAAACAAACAGATATTTTAAACGCAAACATACTGTCACCTATTAACGGACCAATTCCTTTAAAGGACATTGCAACTATTTCAGAAAAACAACTTCAAACAGAAATTTTCCATAAAGATGGAAAAGAAACAATTCAAATTACTGCTGAAGCCTCAAGTGAAGATTTAAGTAAAGTAAGCGCAGAAGTAAACAATGCGATAACCAACTTAGATTTACCTAGTGGAGCAAAAGTAAATATCGCCGGCGCCACTGAATCTATGCAAGAGAACTTCACAGATTTATTCAAAATCATGGGGATTGCAATTGGGATTGTATATTTAATTATGGTTATCACCTTTGGGCAAGCGCGTGCTCCTTTTGCAATTTTATTCTCCTTACCATTAGCTGCTGTCGGTGGTATTTTAGGATTAATCATTTCAAGAACACCTGTCGATATAAATTCTTTAATTGGCGCATTAATGTTAATTGGGATCGTCGTCACAAATGCAATTGTATTAATAGAAAGAGTGCAACAAAATCGAGAAAATGGCATGGAAACAAGAGACGCCTTACTAGAAGCTGGATCCACAAGACTTCGTCCAATTATTATGACAGCTGTAACAACAATCGTTGCTATGCTCCCTCTCCTATTCGGTCAATCTCAAGCAGGGAGTATGGTATCAAAAAGTTTGGCAGTTGTTGTAATCGGTGGTTTGGCAGTCTCAACTGTTCTTACATTAGTAGTCGTTCCTGTTATGTACGAATTACTGGATAAAATCGGTAGAAAAAGACGTTCACGCAGAAAAATCAGTACTTCTACAGAAACACCTGATATTTAAAGTAAAAAGGCGTTATCTTCACGAATGAAGATAACGCCTTTTCTTTACCTACCCATATAATCCATCCTTCTTTTGCGCATATCGCTCTATAGGTTGACCAAAGTCTACAATAAGATATTCGTTATTTGAAGGTCTTTTACTCCCCTCCTTTATATCCATTTCTTCTATATTAAAATACAAAAAGAACCCCCTACTTATAAATAGAGAGTTCTTCTTTATAACTTATGCCGCTTTTACCTTCTTCGTCGTTTTACTTTTTCTTTTCGTTCCTGTAAAACGCTTATGCAATACAGATGCTATCAAGCGTGAAATGACATTGAATAGTAATACCATAATAATTAATACAGCTGCAGATTTTGTCGCAATCAACTTCGCATCCGGGATAATCCCTTCAGAATTCAACTTCCAAATATGAACCGCTAACGTTTCAGCTGGTCTAAATGGATTTAAAGGATGCGCAGGACTTGAGAAGTCCGCTGCTGAATTTAAAATTGGAGATGTTAAACCCGCTGTGTAAATTAATGCCGCTGCTTCACCAAATATACGGCCAGCCGCTAAAATAACACCTGTAATAATTTGCGGTAATGACGACGGGATAATAATACGCGCGATCGTTTGCCACTTTGTCGCACCTAATCCAAGACTCGCCTCTTTTACATTATGAGGAACTTCTGAAATCGCATTTTCACAAACACGCGTTAAACCTGGTAAGTTTAAAATAGTTAAAGCTAAAGCACCACCCATTACCGTGTATCCCCAGCCTGTCATTGTAACGAACACTAACAAACCGAATAAACCAACAACAATAGAAGGTAAAGACGCCATTGTTTCAATACATAAACGAACAAAACTTAAAAATCGACCTTGTTTTGCATACTCCGCTAAATATATTCCAGCACCTAATCCAAGAGGAATAGATATAATAAGCGTTATAACAAGCATATAGAAGGAATTGAATAACTGCGGACCAATCCCACCACCAGCTCTTGTATTGCTTGGTTCTCCAAACAAGAAATTAGGATCCCAAAATCCCCATCCTTTTTGTAAAATTTCAAACACTAAGAACACTAGCAAAGCTACAACTAAAGCCGCAACCGCATAAAAGATACCTGTCCAAACTTTATTTACCGTTCTTGCATTCATTATTATCGCTCACCTCTTTGACCAATCGCTCGAATTACTAAAATAAACAGGAATGAAATAACAAGCAAAATCATCGCTAATGTCCATAGCGCATTGTTCCAAGCTGTTCCGTTCAATGTATTCGTCATATCCATTGTCAGAATACCCGTTAACGTTGCTGTTGGACTATATATTCCTTCTGGTAATTTAATCGTGTTCCCGATTACCATTTGAACCGCTAACGCTTCACCAAAAGCACGCGCTAATCCTAAAACTATACCTGTTAAAATCCCCTGTTTTGCAGCAGGAACAATCACTCGACTAATCGCTTGCCATTTCGTTGATCCTAGACCATAAGAAGCTTCTAAATAATCAAATGGAACAGAGCGTATTGCATCAGAAGCGATACTAGCAATAGTAGGTAATATCATAATACTTAGGACAATAATACCCGCAATTAAACTAAAGCCCACTCCTCCAAACGAATCACGTAATAGTGGCACTAAAATCGTAACCCCTAATAATCCGTATACAACTGAAGGAATACCAACTAATAGTTCTAAAACAGGCTTCAATACTTTATTTCCGAACTTCGGCGAAATTAAATTCATAAATATAGCAAGAGCTATAGCAATTGGCGCACTAATAATAACTGCACCTATCGAAACCAATGTTGAACCTATAATAAAAATTACAGCTCCGAAGGTTCCTTCGTCAGCATTCGGATTCCATTTTGTCGATGTTAATACCTCAGTAAATGAGATACCACTTTGCGTAAAAGATTGAATTCCTTTACCACAAATAAACGCAATAATAGCTAATGTAACTAAAACAATAAAAATACCACAAAACGTAACGAGTGATCTTCCTATATATTCACTCTTTACGTAATTTATTTGTTTTTTCCCCTTCATCACAGGACAGACCCCACTTCATAAATTGAAATGAACAGGACTGACCTTGCAGCCAGCCCCATAAATTTTATTACTTATTTAATTTAGACATCGGAATGTAACCCATATCTTCTACTTGCTTTTCGAAATCTTTACCTTTTACATAGTCAATGTAAGCTTTTGTTGCTTCTTTTGCCTCACCTTTTGTTACCATGTACTCGTAAGACCAGAATGGATATTTACCAGCAGCGATGTTCTCAATTTTTGGTTCAGATCCATCAATTTTAACCGTTTGTAGCGCACCTTTTTTCTCACCAACCATGTAAGACATTGCTAAGTAACTCACTGAACCTGGAGTAGAGTTAATCGCTTGCTCTACAGCACCATTAGAATCTTGTGTTGTACCAGTTCCATCATTAATTTTCGCGTCTTTCATCACTGTCTTTTCAAAAGTAGCACGTGTACCAGATGAAGCTGGACGGTTAATTACGTTGATTTTTTCGTCTTTCCCGCCAACCTCTTTCCAATTCGTTACTTTTCCAGTGAAGATATCTTGTACTTGTTGTACTGTTAAGTTATCAACTTTTACATCTTTATTTACGACAAGCGCGAATGCAATACCCGCAACTTTGTTATCTACTAATTCTTTTGCCTTATCAGCATCTTTTATTTTATCTCCAGATGGAACATCCGAATTACCAATTTGTACTGCACCAGATGCTACTTGGTTAATCCCTGTTCCACTACCGCCACCTTGAACTTGAATAGAAACTTTTGAATTTTTCTCCATGAATTTCTTTCCAGCTTCCTCTGCAAGAGGTTGAAGCGCTGTAGAACCTGCAGCTGCAATCGTACCTGACAATTCTTGTTTTGCATTATCGCTTCCTTTAGCATTATCTTTACTAGCTGTATCTTCTGCTTTCCCACATCCAACTAATGCTCCTGCTACCACTAAAGCTGCTAAAGAAAATTTAATACCCTTTTTCATAACCATGTCTTGTACCCCCATTTGGATTATCACTTTTCACATTCGTCTACTTTTTTCGAACACAAATTCATTGTAGGACAACAATATTATGTGAGTGTTAAGCAATTTTTAATTTTAAGTAAATGGCGATAATAATCCTAAAAAGCTAGGAATCCCAACATTTATAGTTAAAGAACCCAACAAAATCCACACTAAACGAGCTGTAATGTAAATTTATTCTTAACAATGTAAACTCAATGTAAATGTTTTTCTTCCTTTTCACCTTTTAGTTAAAAATACATTTACAAATCCACTATATTTTTTAACTTTTACACTCTCATTTTATTTACATTAAACAGAATTTCAGTATTTTTTTTAATACAACTAAATAAATTGGAACAATTCTAAAAATAATTGAATATTTTTAAAGTACTAATTGACAGCATCATTCAATGTAGTCTACTATATTAGTAGCAAAAAGTTTACCTAAGGAAACTTTTTAAACTCAAACTAACAATATAGAGATGAGGTAACTTTTATGGTATCGGCTAATACAAGACCACTTTCTGCATTTAAAACAGGAGAGTTTGTACAAATTGAGAAGATACAATTAGAAGGAACTATGAAACGACGTTTATTAGATCTAGGGTTTATCCCTGGGGCAACGATTAAAGTATTACAGCGCAGTCCACTTGGAGATCCGGTCGCTTATCAAGTAAGCAATACAACTATTGCACTGCGTAAAGAAGAAAGCTCCCTTATTTTCGGGGTATTAATAGGAGATGATTTCAGATGAGCAACCACCGTATTGCTTTAGCTGGCAACCCGAATACCGGGAAAAGTACATTATTTAATACTTTAACAGGCTTAAAACAACATACTGGAAACTGGACGGGAAAAACCGTTTTAAAGGCCGAAGGGGAATATGAACATAACGGAAATAAATATACATTAATAGATTTACCTGGAACTTACTCACTATATTCAAATTCTGCGGATGAAGAAGTGGCGAGAGACTATATTATCTTTGAAAAGCCAGAAGTAACTGTAGTTGTTATAGACGCAACTGCTATGGAGAGAAATTTAAATTTAGCACTCCAAGTGATGGAAATGACGAGCAGCGTAGTTATTTGTATTAACTTAATTGATGAAGCTGAGAAAAAAGGCATCGTTATTGATGAAAAGAAATTAGCAACATCACTCGGTGTACCGGTAGTGAAGATTTCAGCTCGAAACCGAATTGGTATCGGGCATTTACTAAATGTCATCGCTAAAGTAGCAAATAAAAAACTAATTCCAACACCAATTAAAATTACTTACAGCGAAAAAATCGAAAATATGATTCAGGAATTAGAACCACAAATTTATAAAGTGTTCGGTGATGCGTATCCAGCACGCTGGATTGCGTTACGTATATTAGATGGGGATAAAAATTTCTTAACTACACTTCAAAAACACCATAATGAACCACTTGTAAGGGAGGTCGTAATAAATGGAATCTCACTCAGCCAGTAAAGCTCTTCCATTGGACTATATTATTCAACATGCACAAACACTATCAAAAGAAGATATACGAGATGATATTGTCGGAGATATTTACCGAACATCTGCAAGCATATGTAAAGAATCTGTTCAATATACAAATACTGATAAATTGTATCGTTCTGAAAAACTAGATAAAATTTTCACATCTCCAATTTGGGGATTTCCAATTATGCTAGGTATTTTATCTATTATCTTTTATCTTACAATTGCAGGCGCTAACGTACCATCTGATATGATTGCTGAGTTCTTTGGATGGGTAGAAGGATATTTAACATCTTGGTTCCAAGCAATGCATTCACCTGAATGGTTACATGGTATTTTAATACTTGGTTTATTCCGTGGTATCGGTGCTGTTATTAGCGTTATGTTACCACCTATGGCAATCTTTTTCCCTATGTTCGCACTATTAGAAAACTACGGATACTTACCACGTGTTGCGTTTAATATGGATCGTTTATTTAAGCGATCTGGTGCTCATGGTAAACAATCTTTAACAATGGCAATGGGATTCGGTTGTAATGCAGCTGCTATTATGTCAACGCGTATTATCGAATCGCCACGTGAACGTATGCTTGCTATCTTAACAAACAACTTCGTTCCATGTAACGGTCGCTGGCCTACGTTAATTTTAATGGCTTCACTATTTATGGCTGCTGGTTATACAGGTAGTATGCAAACATTTGTTACCGCTGGCGTTGTAGTTGGAATGGTTGTAATTGGTGTTATTATGACGTTAACCGTTTCTTGGGTACTATCGAAAACAGCTTTAAAAGGTGTTCCAACTCACTACACACTTGAGTTACCACCGTACCGTAAGCCAAAAATTTGGAATACAATTGTACGTGCAACACTCGATAAATCCATCTATGTTTTAAAACGAGCTATAGTTGTAGCTGCTCCTGCCGCTGCATTAACTTGGTTACTCGCTAATATTTTCATCGGTGACACAAGCCTGCTTATGTATTTTGTAAACTTCCTAGATCCATTCGCTAAAATGTTAGGACTTGACGGCTTTATTCTAGCTGCATTCATTCTTGGACTACCAGCTAACGAAATTGTTATTCCGATTTTATTAATGTCTTACTTATCAACTGGATCTTTAACTGAAATAGATGATTTTAATCAGATTAAAAATCTATTCTTAGAAAACGGTTGGACTTGGTTAACAGCGTTAAACACAATGTTGTTCTCCCTTCTTCATTTCCCGTGCGGAACGACACTAGTTAACATATATAAAGAAACAAAAAGTGCAAAATGGACATTCTTATCATTTGCAATCCCTACCGTTATCGCCATTGTTGTTACATTCCTCTCTACACAATTCGTACATTGGTTAGGGCTAGTATAAAGTGAAACTTTACTCAGTAGGGGCTTGTATTAGCCCTCACTAATCGGGCGTGTACGGGCAGTTGACTTCCTATCTAATACCTTGCTTCCACCGATTTTTTTAGGTAAGAGTCTTACTGCCCATTAACGCGGGAGAAAAACAAAGCATACATAGAAGGTATCCCCCTTCACATATGCTTTGCGCAAAGAAACCTGAAAATCATTCAGGTTTCTTTTTTTCTTTCCACGGTTGCGCTCCATACGTTGTGAGTTTTTTATGGATGAAGTATATGGTTCCCGGAAGAACCGCCATTAATATCGTGCAACTAATCCCTAATCCAGTAAACAACTTTCATCACCTTATTTCACTCTCTTCGGTAAAGCTGAACCTGAATGTTCAATTATCGGATGAACATGAACAGTAATTTCAGCATCACTAAAATAATTCTGACCTTGATCCCAATTCTTACTTATTTTTTTCCACTCTTTATAATTATGTCTCTTATACACTTCTCCTAATTCTAATACATCTACCTTATATTTTTTTTGAACAAGCTTAATCGATTTTTGGATGCGTTTCTCCATTTCCTCCGAAATATCCTTCTCTAAACGCTTTTCATTCAAAACCTTTTTATGATCACTAAAGTGCAACTCCGCCAATGTGCCTTCCAGCGATATGTGAATATCAAACTTTGGTTTTGTAGCATTCATTGTGGATACTTTAATTTTCCGACGCAGCTTATGAATTTCATATGTAATAAGTTGGTCCTTTTTACGAATGGTAAAAAAACCTCCAATTTTTTTACCTATTATATAATTCATTCCTAATGTTTCTTCCCCACCCAAAATACCTACACACTTATTATCCTTCCCGCGAAACAACGCTGCCCCGTTCATTTGTACCCCTTGTTTTGTTAGTTCGAGAATAGGTAATACAAAACTCCGATTGGAAATCATCTTTTCCTGTACTTCACCAATTCTTGCAGCCTCAATCATTTGGGCATTTTTCGGAGGGTGTTCAGCTAACATATCGATATACTGCGCTGGCAAATTTTCAGGCTTGGCACTCTGCTTTAAAATAGCTTCTGCATTTTTCTTAGAAACGAACAAACGAATATTCCTTCTCATTTCATGATCGCGAATATATACATCTAACGTATTTTGCAAAACATATGGATTCGCTAGTAAATCTTTAGAAAAAATAATCACTTGTATATGCGGAAAGAATAATGAACGACTAATTTTTTTGGCGATAATTCGGATTTGCTCAAAGACACTATCTGCTTTCGCACTAACATTAATATAATTTTCTCCATCTCCATCACCTTGTCCACCTTGTTGCGACAATTTACTGGGCAGTACCATCTGATACGTCCCTTTCATAATTGGATTTGCTTTCTTTGCCTTTACAATATCGTAAGCTGCACCTACTACAAATCCTCTTTCTTCTATTTCTTCTAACTCAGAGCACCCACTTATAGATCCAGCTAAAACCATAACCATTATTATTTTAAGAAGGTGTGTCATTTTTACCATTCCTTCTTTTTATTTTATATACAATAAAAACTAACAAAGGCGCTAACACGACAAACCCCATATCTATCCAAGCTAAATAAGTCCCATAACTTGACAATTCCTTCAAATTACTAGGTATCATATTCACCATAAAAATAATCGGGGCACTTACAAAAATGAAAATATGTTTCTTCACTTTCGGAAACATAGCACAAAATAATAAAGATGCGACGTCATAATACATTGCTGTCGTGTTATAAATAGTAATAATCCAAGTAGTAAAAAAAATTGCATCAAATCTTTCTAAAAACCCTCCACCAATTTCAATTTCTTTTCCTAGCTCAATTGTTGGATATGTCAATCCACGTGTTGTCATATATGTAAAAACACTAATACAAGTTACATAAATTAAAATGTATGACAATACGTTCACCATCACCGCTTTTGCAACTGCCATTGGCGCTTTTTTCGCTGCCTTATCGTTCAACAACACAGCATAAAACAGAGCTACCTCAAATCCGATGAATGTAAAAATAGAATTTTTAACTCCTACAGCATATTGACTGACATTCGTTTGAAAAGCCGGTAGTAAATTATCTATTTCCATTAAGTTCACATTCAATAAAGAAAGAAGCACTATCGCAATTAAAACAATTGGCAAGAATAGAACATTTAACCTTAATAAAGCCGCTCTCGATCCAGCTACTCCATAAATAACAACTAATAAGAAGAAGAAAGACAATAGCTGTATTGGTGTATCACTAAATAAATACGTTTGTGAAATAACCGCAATCATTCGCGATTCATATGCTGTCAAAGCTGCAAATGTTAATACTAAGATGCTACTAATTGTGTATGCAACAGGTTTCGTCAAATGCGCACTCGTATATTGAACAAAGTTTTGTTTTGGGAATAAAATAGCTACCCTCGTTACAAACCAACCTAAAACCGCACATATCAATCCACCCAAAAGTAAAATAATCCAACCGTCCGAAAATAAAGTTTGATCAGCAATATCTCTCGGCATAGACAATGCCCCTATACCAATAATGGTTGACGATACCGCAAACCCAATTTCCCGAGATCCAATCTCTTCATCGCCATACTCAAATGGTTTCAATTATTTTCGCTCCTTTGGACGTATTGTAGAATCTTTTGTTTGTAAATATTCCGGTCTCTCTTTCAACATTGATTTTGGCATACGAATAAGTTCTTCTTTCCAATCTTTATAAAATGCAGGAGCAATAGGCGTTGTATAAGGAATACCAACACTCTTTAAATTCGTAATATGAATCGCAAGTGAAATAAGAGCTAAAATGATTCCGTACAATCCAAAAGCAGTTGCTGCTAATACAAAAACAAAAAGTAAAATTCGAAACGTAATTGTAATGCTATATACAGGCAGTGAAAATGTAGCAATTGCAGTAACTGCAATAATAATAACTAAGAACGGATTTACAATCCCTGCATTCACCGCCGCTTCCCCAATTACAAGCCCGCCTACAATCCCAATTGTTTGTCCCATCGGTTTTGGCAATCTAATTCCTGCTTCTCGTATTAACTCCATCGTTAATGCCATCATTAATGTTTCAATATATGCCGGAAATGGTACCCCTTCTCTGGCTCCCGCAATAGAATAAGCTAGTTTAGATGGGATAAGCCCTTGATGATATGATACAAGTGCTACATACATAGCTGGTAGCAAAACTGCCATTATACCAGAAACCATCCGCAAAACTCTCAATAACGTTCCAATCACCCAGCGCTCATAATGATCTTCGACAGATTGAAAAATATCAACAAATACAAGTGGAGCTATAAGAGCAAACGGTGATCCGTCCACCAAAATAGCCGCCTTTCCTTTCGCTAATGAAGCCACAATATTATCAGGTCTTTCCGTATTTAAAAACTGCGGAAAGGGTGACAAATTATTATCTTGAATTAATTGCTCAATCGTTCCCGTCTCAAAAATGACATCTGTCACTATGGATTGAAGACGCCGATCTAGTTCTTTTACAATATACGGATTAATAATATCTTCTATATATACTAAGGTTACTTCTTTCTGCGATCGTTTCCCCATAATATAAGATTGAAACCGTAACTTCGGATCACGTAAACCACGGCGAATTAACATTTTATTTACATTAATATCTTCATTTAACCCAACTCTTGGTCCACGTATTAAATCTTCTGTCACTGGAGGCTCTAGACTTCTTTTCTCCCAAGCTCTACTGTTAACAACAATAGCCATTTGAATATTATCAATTAATATAACTGTATCTCCCGCTAAAATCGCATTTATAATATCCGGAAATGTTGTTTTCATACCGACTTCTGCGATAGAAATAAAGCGATCCAATAACGTTTGAACAATAGATGCTTCTTTTTTTATTTCTTCATATTGAAGCGTACGAACTACATATTTATAAACATTATCCTTATCTGTTAACCCACATAAAAAAATAACAGCGCAGCGCGTTAAACTACCAGCAAGAGCAACTTCTCTAATTGTTAAATCATTAGGTGAACCTAACTCATCTCTAATTTCCTCCATAACTTCAAACAAGTTACCTTCTAACTCTAACAATTCCCCCACCTAACTTCCTTTTCAACAAGTTTTTAGTTAGATTCCGCTAATAGAAGAAAATATATACAAAAAAGAGCTATCTCTTTTCAAAGATAGCTCTCGTGCACAGGTTATTTTTCTACTATTATATTGTCTGTTTTTATAGATACTCTTTTCGTAATCCCACTCACTACAAACATCACAATCATATTCATTAATAATGCGATTATACCTACGTTTAAATCTTTTATATACTGCGGGAAACTCGGAAACATCGTAGCTATAGTGGAACCAGATAAGGTAATATATGCAACAACTAACAGACCAATCGCCATTCCTGCAATTGCCCCTTGCTTCGTAATAATTTGACGTGGAAACAAACTACATACAAGTGCAGGGAAAAGTTGCGTTACAATACTGTATCCCATTAAAAGGAGAGCTCCTATTGTTTCTCCTCCTTTAAATGTAAATAAAACTGCTATAAACGTTACTACAGGCACAAATAATTTTGCTACTTTAGCCACTTGTCTATCTGAAGCAGATGGGATCATCGTTCGGTAAATATTTTTCGCTAACAATGTAGACGCGGCCATAACAAGCATGGATGCTGGAACTAATGCCGTTAATACCCCAGCACTACCAATAATTCCAATAAACCAAGGATCAAAAGTTTGTAAAGCAAGACGGAATAATGAAAGATCTACATCTGCTCCCTTTAATCCAGGAACTTGCAGGATAGCAGCAACCCCTGCAAAAAATACGAAAAGTAAAACTAAAGAGTACAATGGCATAATTGCCGCATTTTTACGAAATACTTTTTCATTTTTAGCAGAGAAAGCAGAAGCAAATGTATGAGGCCACATATAAAAACCTAGGGCCGTTAATATAATAGTAGAAACAAACCAAGAAATACTCATCCCTTCTTCAGGTAAAGATAAAAATCCTGGTTTCGCAGCTTCTACAGCTTCGAACATCGGCTGAAACCCTCCGTAATAATGATACGGTAAATATATACCTAAAAACATAACAATAAACAGGATCATAATGTCCTTCAAAGCGGCTGTCCAAGCTGATCCATGTATACCTGAAACCATTACATATATAGTTATAACAATAGCACCAATCCATACTGCAACAACAGGTGATACCCTTCCATAAGAAGCTTCTGAAACGATAATCCCCAATCCCTTCAACTGTAAAACAAGATATGGGATGATGGAAACAACACCAACAATTGAAACAATCAATCCAAGCGCTTTACTTCTATATTTCTTCGCAAAAAAATCTGGCTGTGAAACAAGGTTATGTTCTTTCGCATATTTCCAAATTGGCGGTAATAAGAAATACGATAAAATATAAGCTAGTGCGCCATAACCTAAAATATAAAAAGTAGGCGCTCCTTTACTATACGCCCATCCACTTCCTCCTAAAAATGTGAATGTCGTATAAATTTCGCCTGCCATAAGGAGAAATACGAAAATCGTTCCAAATCCTCTTCCTCCAACTGACCATTGCTCTAAATTCATATCTTTTCCACGCTGCGCCCGAATACCTAAAAATAGCGCTAGAAATAAGAATAAAATAATGATAAATAATGCTGTCATTCCATATCCCCCTTATTAGCAGGATCGAATACGTACACAATACCCATACAAAGAGAGGTAATAAGCACCGATAATAATACCCAAAATAATAAAAATGGCATCCCTAGTACGTAAGGAGTGACCGAATTTGCAAATACCGGTCCAACTACTAAACAAAGAACGGGAATAAGTGCTAGCACGTGTATTTTCTTCATCTCATTCTCCTTTATTTATGAAATTCATAATGGATGATACAAACACTTCCACGCCAATCGGCAGTGCATCTTCGTCAATCGTAAAACGAGGATGGTGATGAGGATATATAATTCCCTTCTCTTTATTTCCTGCTCCGATAAAAAAGAATGTCCCTGGTGCCTTTTGTAAAAATGCTGAAAAATCTTCTCCAGCCATCGTTGGTTGTAAACGAACAACCCTGTCTCGTCCATAAAGTTGCAATGCCGTGCGTTCAATAAGCTCTGTAACTTCATAATCATTTACAACTGGTCGGTATCCATATTCATAAGAAAATGTATATTTCGCTCCATAAGATTCTGTAATATACTTTACAATCCGTTCAATCTTCCCCTCTGTTTCTTCTCTCAACTCATGTCTTAAACTCCGCACTGTTCCTTCAATTTCCGCTTGTTCTGGAATCACATTATGGGTTGTCCCGGCATGAAATTGCGTAACAGATACTACGAGAGAATCTAACGGATTCGTGAGGCGAGATACAATTTGCTGAAGTTGTGAAACAACTTGTGTACCGATTGCAATACTATCAATAGTTTCATGAGGGATTCCAGCATGCCCACCCTTGCCCTCAATCGTAATTTTAAAAACATCCGGCGCAGCCATTGCCGCACCATAAATTACACCTATTTTACCAACCTCTAACGACGCCCACAGGTGAGCACCAATAATATAATCCACACCTTCCATTACCCCCGCTGCAACCATTTCCTCTGCGCCACCAGGAAAATTTTCTTCTGCATGTTGGAATAGAAAACGAATCTCCCCTTTAACCTTCTCTCTTTCCTCTACTAACTTATGTACCACACCAAGTAATATCGCCATATGTCCATCATGACCACATGCATGCATCACACCTTGATGTGTCGAAATAAAATCAAAATCATTTTCTTCATGAATAGGAAGAGCATCCATATCAGCCCGGACCGCAATTGTTTTACCGGGCTGTTTACCTACTAACTTTGCCATCACACTATATTGATTCGGTCGTGACACTTCTAAATATGGGATTTTTTGAAGTATGTCGAACACAAACTGCGATGTTTTCTCTTCTTGAAAAGATAACTCTGGATACTTATGAAAATGCCTTCTCCACTCAACCAACTGATTTTTTGACAAAACAAGTTCCTTTGCAACATCCATTTCTCTTCTCTCCTTCTTCACCAAGTTAAATGTTATTATAACGCGAATTATTAACTTTTAAAAGAATATTCCGAATTTTCCGTGTTATAGACTTAAAAATAAAAAGCCATCTAAAAGATGACTTTTTCCTTATTACAAAATAGTAATTGCTTGTTTTCCCATTTGCTCCCAAGCTTTCTCAAATTCCGCTCGTGGAACAGCCAAACGTGGATTGTTTTTAAGAGGATCATTTACATATACAAAGTTTTGATCATATCCAATTACTACTGCACTATGCTCATAATATGTAATTTTCACTTCACCTGAACTCGTATTCCATGTTTCAAAACTACTTTCGGCTAGTGGCTTAAACGTTGTATTAATAATGACCCATACTGGAGATCCAGAACTAATTACTTTATATATATCTTGCATGTCTCTACCTGTTAAATTAATTACTTTTTCAGGAACATATTTTTCTGCTAAATTAAAGATTGGTTGATTATATACACCATATCCAGGTTCAGCCTTCGTATAAATGTTTCCAACGAACCCCTCATAAGGATTTCCACGCAAACCATTTTGTTCAAATGGAACACGATGGATTTCGCTAGCAAGCTGCATCTTATCTACTTGTACACCTTTATATTGCAGTAACATAGCCAAACTTGTCACTTCACATCCACGAGGTAATTCTGGTAATTGTTTTATAAATGGAACATCTTCAATCATAGCTGATTCTTTCATTTCAGATAGAAAATCTAAGCGTAGCACTTGCGCCTTTTGTATAATTTTATCTTTCCCTATAAAAAACGCGGCCGCAAGTATAATCCCAAAAACAAAAAGATATTTTAACTTTTTCATTATAAACAAAACTCCATTAATTATTATTTTACAGACACAACTCTTATCATTGTACCCTTCTTCTAACTAGTTTGCTAGAAAGATTCTGTGAATTATTATTCACATTTATATCGTTATAAAATTCTAATTATTTTTAATAAAAAGAAAAAACAATATACTTTTTCGGAACATTTTGCTAAAATCGAAATTATTAACATAGTGAAGATATCACCTTGTTAATAAACATTCTTAGAGTATTTAGTCATAGTTCGTTTTTTACATACTCCATTCATTTCATAACAAATAAATTGAGCATGTGTCACATCCCCCGCTAATGATTAAACACTCAGAATGAAAACCAGTTAATACATACAAGAAAATAACGGGGTGAGGGGCATATGAATCAACAAGTAGAACAAACAAATTTAAAACGTACAATGAAAAGTAGACACTTATTTATGATCGCACTTGGTGGCGTTATTGGAACTGGACTATTTATGGGATCTGGTCAAATCGTCCATAACGCTGGACCTGGTGGTGCAATTCTTGCATTTTTAGTCGGTGGATTTGTTATGTATTTAACGATGTTATGTCTTGGTGAATTATCCGTTGCTATGCCAGAAGCAGGTTCGTTCCAAAGCTATGCAAGCAAATTTATTTCACCTGGTTTTGGATTTGTTGTCGGTTGGATGTATTGGTTAAATTGGGCTGTTACAGTTGGAGTAGAGTTAACAACTGTAAGTATTTTAATGAAACGATGGTTTCCAGACGTTTCTTCGTGGATTTGGTGCGTTACATTTGCAGCAGCACTTTTTCTTGTGAACGCTCTATCAGCAAAGGCATATGCAGAAACAGAATTTTGGTTCGCAAGTGTAAAAGTTGCAACAATTGTTATTTTTGTCGTACTTGGTGGTGCAGTTATGTTTGGTCTACTAGACTTTAACGGAAAACCCGCTCCAATGCTTCACAATTTCACTGAAAATGGCGGGCTATTTCCAAATGGTGCATTAGCTGTTCTTCTTACGATGATTACAGTAAATTACTCCTTCCAAGGAACAGAATTAATCGGAATTGCTTCAGGAGAAAGTGAAAATCCTGAAAAAACAATTCCAAAAGCAATTAAAAACACAATTTGGCGAACTCTATTCTTCTTCGTCCTAGCAATATCAGTTGTTGTAGGGTTACTCCCATGGCAAGAGGCTAATCTAGTCGAAAGTCCATTTGTACTTGTATTTGATGTAGCTGGTGTTCCATATGCAGCAGACATTATGAACTTTGTTATTATTACAGCCGTATTATCCGTAGCTAACTCTGGTTTATACGCAAATTCTCGTATGCTTTGGGCGATGGCAAAACAAGGAATGGCAAGTCCAGCTTTTACGAAGTTAACTAAAAAAGGGGTACCACTGAATGCACTCATTTTCAGTCTTATTTTTGCAAGCCTTTCTTTATTAACAAGCGTGTTTGCGGCAGATACTGTCTTTCTAATTTTAACATCTATTGCAGCAATGGCGGCCGTTGTCGTTTGGATGTCAATCGCGGCTTCACAGTTTTTCTTCCGTAGAAATTTCTTGAAAAATGGCGGCGACATAAATGACTTAAAATATCGTACACCGCTCTATCCAGTAGTTCCAATCGTAGCGTTCTCACTCAACTTTATTACATTTGTTAGTTTAGCTTTCATTCCAGATCAGAGAATTGCTCTTTATTGCGGAATTCCATTTATGATTATTTGCTACATTTTATATCAAGTTAAATATAAAAAAGTTGTCACATTTGAAAAGAAAAAAAGTATAACTCAGGAAATAAACTAAATATACAAAATATTCAGCTATCTTTCTTATAATAAGATAGTTTTTTTCTATTTATTGGATATCTTGGTATAACTTTATTTATCTTAAAATTTTCACAATCACGTTTTTCTCTGGAAAATAGTTTACAATATAATCAAGTTACAAATGATATTCACCTTAAAAAGTGTGCATTTGTGTCTATTTTTTAACAATATCTCAAAAACTATTGCCTTCTATAAATTAATAGGTTTATATTGTTTTATTGGCATAGTTTCAATCCAAGGAGAAAGGAGATTTTCAATCGTGCAACTAAAGAAAGCATTTTGGAAGTTGGCTTCGCTTCTTCCGTTATCATTACTTCTGTTCCTCGGTGGCTGTGATAAGAAACTCGCAGTATTAAATCCGCAAGGACCTGTTGCAAAAGCACAGTATGATTTAATTGTTTGGTCATTCTTGCTTATGTCATTAATTATCGCAATTGTATTCATCCTGTTTACAGTCATCTTGATTCGTTATCGTGAAAAACCAGAGAATATGGACTACGAGCCACCTGAACAACACGGTAACACATTATTAGAAATTATTTGGACGCTTGTTCCTGTTATTATCGTTATCGCATTATCGATCCCAACAGTAAAAGCAACTTATGCTTCGGAAGAGGTTCCGGAAGAGTCCAAACATATTAAACCAGTTGAAATTTATGTTACATCTGCAAACTGGAAATGGTTATTCAGTTACCCAGAGGAAAAAATTGAAACCGTTAACTATTTAAACATCCCAGCTGGTGTACCAATTCAATTCAAACTGACTTCTGTCGGCCCAATGAATGCTTTCTGGGTACCAGAACTTGGTGGTATGAAGTACACAATGGATGGCATGATTATGGATCTTTATTTACAAGCTGATAAGCCAGGTTCTTACCTAGGCCGTAGCGCGAACTTCTCTGGTGAAGGATTCACTCACATGGAGTTCGAAGTTGAAGCAAAAACAAAAGAAAAGTATGACAAGTGGGTAAAAGAAGTACAACAAACTGCTCCTAAACTAACAGAAGATAAGTACAACGAAATTGTTAAACCTGGTGTAGTTGGTCGTATGACATTCTCTAGTCATCACTTAAGTTATGTAGATCCAAAATCACTTGAATATTGTGATTACAACTACTACAAAAACAAAAAATAATAGCTATTATTCCAACAGATTGGAGTGAACACAGTGAAGCTTGATGAATTCTTTGTCACAGGTGACCCGATTATTTACGGTGCAGACGCTTCTATCGTTCTTGTGACATTAGCAATCATTTTCGTACTAACAAAGTATAAAAAATGGAAGTGGCTTTGGGATGAATGGTTGACAACTGTTGACCATAAAAAAATCGGAGCCATGTATATTATTTCTGCGGTTATCATGTTATTCCGTGGTGGTATGGATGGTTTAATGATCCGTGCACAATTAACATTCCCAGAAACAACTTATTTAAACGCTGAACACTATAACGGAATCTTTACAACACACGGTACAGTTATGATTCTTTTCATGGCGATGCCATTCGTTATGGGATTAATGAACCTTGTAGTACCATTACAAATTGGTGCTCGTGACGTTGCATATCCGTTCTTAAATGCTTTAAGTTTCTGGTTATTCTTTGTCGGAGCAATGTTATTTAACATCGCTTTCGTAATCGGTGGTTCTCCAGACGCTGGGTGGACTTCTTACTTCCCAATGGCAGGTACAGAGTTTACTTCTGGTGTAGGAAATAACTACTACGCAATTGCATTACAGATTTCAGGTCTCGGTACGCTAATGACCGGTATTAACTTCCTTGTTACTATCTTAAAAATGCGTACACCTGGTATGACTTTAATGAGAATGCCAATGTTTACTTGGTCAATCTTAATTACAACAATTATCATTATTTTCGCTTTCCCAGTATTAACAGTTGCTCTTGCATTAATGACATTTGACCGTCTATTCGATGCTCACTTCTTTACGATGGCGAGCGGCGGTATGCCGATGTTATGGGCCAACCTGTTCTGGGTATGGGGTCACCCTGAAGTATATATCGTTATTTTACCGGCATTCGGTATTTTCTCTGAAATCATTAGTACATTCTCACGTAAACGTCTATTCGGTTACAGTGCGATGGTATACTCAATGGTTGCAATTTCTTTACTAAGTTTCGTCGTATGGCTTCATCACTTCTTCACGATGGGTGCAGGTCCAGCGGTTAACTCATTCTTCTCGATTTCGACAATGGCGATTTCGATTCCAACCGGGGTTAAGATCTTTAACTGGTTGTTTACACTGTATAAAGGACGTATTCGTTTTACAGTTCCAATGCTTTGGTCATTGGCATTTATTCCAAACTTCGTAGTCGGTGGGGTTACAGGGGTTATGCTTGGAATGGCAGCAGCTGATTATCAATACCATAACAGCTACTTCCTAATTGCTCACTTCCACTACGTATTAATCGCAGGTACAGTATTCGCTATGCTTGCTGGATTCACATTCTGGTATCCAAAAATGACTGGTCATATGTTAAATGAACGCCTAGGTAAATGGACATTCTGGATCTTTATGAGCGGATTCAACATCTGTTTCTTCCCAATGTACTTCTTAGGTTTAGACGGTATGACTCGTCGTATGTACACTTACTCTGAAAGTCTTGGATGGGGATGGCTAAACCAAATCGCATCTGTTGGTGCGGTAATGATGGGTATCGGCTTCCTACTTCTTTGCTACAACGTAATTTGGAGTGCACGTCACGGTGAACGTGACACAACTGGAGATCCATGGGATGGTCGTACACTTGAATGGGCAACTCAATCTCCTGTACAACATTACAACTTCGCGAAGCTTCCTGAAATTAAAGAAGCTGATGCTTTCTGGTACATGAAAAAACGCGGAGAAACAGTTACACCAGCAGCAGAAGATTTAAAACCAATTCACATGCCAAGTAACTCTGGTGTGCCTATTATTGCGTCTTTATTCTTCGGTCTTGCAGGTTTCGCATTAGTATTTAGCTGGTTCTGGCTTGCAGCAATCGGCGGCGTTGGTATTTTAGCTTGCTTAATCTATCGTTCATTCGATTACGACGATGGTTACTACGTAAGTGTTGATGAAATTAAAGAAACAGAACATATAGCATGAGAGGTGAAATGACATGGCGGCTTTAGATAAAAGCTTACCTTTGGAATATCAATCCGAACAAAGCAGATTGAATATCCTAGGATTCTGGATTTTTCTTGGGGCTGAAATTATGCTGTTCGCAACACTTTTCGCCTCTTATCTAGTCCTTGCTGGTCGTACGGCAGATGGCCCAACTCCAGCACAACTGTTTGAACTTAAAACGCTTTTAATACAAACATTACTACTTTTAACAAGTAGTTTCACATGTGGTATCGTAATTCACGAAATGCGTAAGCACAACCAGAAAGCAATGCTTGGATGGTTCATCCTTACATTACTTTTAGGTGCAGGCTTCCTATTCTTCGAGATTGAAGAATTCATTTTATACGTTGGTGAAGGCGCAACAATTCAAACAAGTGCTTTCCTATCTGCATTCTTCGTTCTTCTTGGAACGCATGGTGCCCACGTAACAGGCGGTATCATTTGGGCAATTTGTGTTATTATCCAAATTTTAAAACGAGGTTTAACACCAGTTACAGCTCGTAAAGTATTCATTATCAGCTTATACTGGCATTTCCTTGATCTTGTTTGGGTCTTTATTTACACACTAGTTTACTTGAACGGGATGGTGGCGTAAATGGGGCAAAATAACAACCAAGCAAACGGGCATGCGCATAGCGGATTCCCTTGGTCACACGTTTTCGGATTTATTTTATCGCTTGCACTAACGTTTCTAGCGTTATACGTGGCACTTTACACAACATTACCACTTTCAACAGTCTTAACAACTATTATCATAATGGCTGTTGCGCAAGCTTTATTACAATTAATTATGTTCATGCATTTAAAAGAAGGAGAAGGAAGAGTTCAAATTCTTACAATGATATACAGTTTCTTCGTTGCAACTGCAACAGTTGGTTTAACTGTATGGATCTTCTTCTCAATGTAATGTACATGAAAAAGACTGCTGAGATTCCTCAGCAGTCTTTTTTATTCCCCTCCTCTATTACATCCACATTACGGCATTAACAGCAGAATCATGAAAAATATACTTATTATGACAAATGTTAAGAAAACTCTTTCTTTATGAAATCGAATCCATATGCGTTGATTTTCTACCTATTATATGGCTAAATAGGTACTATATTTATTTGAAGGGAGAGAACGCAATGGAACATCATACTTCTGTTCTATCACTTATGGTTGTAGTTGCAATCGCGTTTTTCGTTCCCCTTTTGTTACAACGCTTTAAATTAAAAGCACTTCCTGTCGTTGTTGCAGAGATCATCGCAGGAATCTTTGTAGGTAAAAGTGGGTTTAATATTATTGAGCCAGATATGTGGCTCCAAGTTTTATCAACACTAGGATTTATCTTCCTCATGTTTTTAAGCGGGTTAGAAATTGACTTTTCTATTTTTAAACAAAAAGGGAAAAAAAGTACGAAAAACGAACCAAACACATTCCAAGCAGCAAGCATTATTTTCTTGTTTATTTTCATCTTATCTTATGCCCTATCATTACTATTCGTATGGCTAGGATTTGTAGATAATGCAATGTTCATGACTTTAATTATTTCGACTATTTCTTTAGGTGTTGTCGTACCAACATTAAAAGAGAATAACTTAGGAAAAACCGCAATCGGACAAATCATTTTATTAGTCGCTGTTATTGCAGACTTAGTTACAATGATTTTACTCGCTGTATTTGTCGGATTAAATTCTGAAAGCGGCCAAAGCATGTGGCTCCTACTCCTTCTATTCGGAGCAGGTATCATCATTTACTTTATTGCAAAACGCTTCAAAAACATCCCATATTTAGATAGCTTAAAAGCTGGTAGTGTACAAATTGATACTCGAGCTGTTTTTGCACTTATCTTAATTTTAGTAGGGTTATCTGAATCTGTTGGTGCAGAAAATATTTTAGGTGCCTTCTTAGCAGGTGTACTCGTATCGTTATTATCACCAAATGAAGATATGGTTGAAAAACTTGATTCCATCGGATACGGTTTCTTCATTCCTATTTTCTTCGTAATGGTTGGTGTAAATCTAGAAGTCTGGTCTATTTTTAAAGAACCTTCTAGTATGCTAATGATCCCAATTTTAATTGTAGGACTCTTTATTTCAAAACTTTTACCATCACTCGTCCTACGTAAATGGTATCCGCGTAATATCGTACTCGGAAGTGCCATCTTATTAACATCAACACTTTCCTTAGTTATTGCGGCGGCACAAATTGGTGAAAAACTAGGAATCATCAGCCCAAGTTTATCCGCTTCTCTTATTTTAAGTGCAGTTATTACTTGCATTTTTGCACCTATATTATTTAAAAAGATGTTCCCAAAAGTGGAAACACCAAAACCGAAAGTATCTATTATTGGCGCGAGCAGAATTACTCTTCCATTATCACTTGATTTAAAACGAGAAGACTATGATGTAACGCTATATATGATGCGCCAAAATAAAATAAATGATGAGGAAGCGAAATCACATGACTTCCCTATCGTGAAATTAGATGATATTACAATTGAATCATTAACTGAACGAACAGCATTTGATGCAGATCGCGTTGTCGTTGCAACAAGCGATGATGAACGAAACTTATTATTAGCAGAACATGCGAAAGAACTAGGTGTTGAACATGTCATTGCAAGTGTAGAAGATCCACTTCTACAAGAAAAAGCAACACAAGAACATATCGCTGTATTCTCGACTATTAACTCTACACGGATTTTATTACGTGCTCTTATCGATAAACCGAGTCTCGTTCGTTTAATTACAACAGCGAACGAAACCGTACGTGAAGTTGAACTACGTAGCAATAAATATAACGGCATCGAGCTTCGTCGCCTTCCATTTTTAGGTGATGTACTTGTCATCCAAATTTACCGAGGTAATAAAGCATTAATACCGCATGGTGATACGAGGTTACAACATGGTGACACACTGCTTGTAACAGGTTCAAAAGAACATATTAATACACTAAAAAACATATTAGAATAGAAAATGCCCCTCACATAATTGAGGGGCATTTTTTTCCATTCTATATGGTAAAATGTTACTATCACATATTATGGGGATGGATCACATTATGTCTATTGTAACTTTAGCTCTATTATTATTAGCGGAAGTACTCGTTGCTATTATTCTCATCGGTGTTAGCATTGAAATTTGTAGTTACGGCTGGAAAAAATCAACTGGCGTCAAATACACTTGTCTCTTGCTTTCGCTCCTTCTTGGAACCGCTAGCATACTCGGACTTTTCGCTGCACCTGCCTATTTCTTTATACAACTAACAGAAAAAGGCTTATAAGGAAGGATGTTAATATAATTACCGTGAAATGTATTGATGCATCTGAAACTTGCGTATTACGTCAAAAATTTTTACATCTGAATCAAACAGTAACAGATTGTAAATACTCTTTCGACTACGAAGCAGATACCTTTCACTTAGGTGCTTTTCTAAGCGATGAACCGATTAGTATCGCTTCCTTCTCAAAAAAATATACCCTGACTTACCAACAGGTGTTCATTATCGACTACGTGGAATGACAACATTACCTAACTTTCGAAACAAACACGCTGGAAGCTCCTTAATTCAAAAAGCATAACAAGTCTTGCAAGAGCGTAAAGTAAATATTTTATGGTGTAATGGCCGAATTACTGTAACTGACTATTACAAGCGCTTAGGCTTCTAGGAACATGGTGTAATCTTTGAAATTGAACCGATTGGCCTTCATAAAGTATTGTATATAAAAAGATATAAGAAAAGCTTTCCGCAATACGGGAAAGCTTTTCTTATATTTCAATCTTCACTTTTTATTTTTTTCATATATATGTATATAAACAAACTAGGAACTAAAAAACAAGCAAACATAATAAGTCCTGTCATACTAATTTCCTTTATCGAAATATCTGGTGTTACAATGATACAAATAGCTAAAATCCCAATAATAATACCTACCGGAATGAATAATAGTTTCATAAAATAGCTGCGTGATACTCCGCCCGTATGCTCATACACTTGCACCGAATTTTTTAAGTTTAAAAAGTTAATACCTATTATCCCGCACATAAATACCATTAATAAATCCGAAATACTTTCATATCCTGCACCTTGCAAAACATAGCGATAAAAAACAATACCTAGTATGACGATATTTTGTAAGATGAAAACGAGTCTAATATGTTTTAGCCCCTCAATCATTAAACGTTCATCTTTCACGATTCTCATCCCCTCACTCCTCTTCCTCCCAAAATAAATCATTTAATGTTTTATCTACCGCATAACAAATTTTCAAACATAAATCTAAAGACGGGTTGTATTTCCCCTTCTCAATTAAACTAATCGTTTGCCTTGTAACGCCTACTTTTTCTGCTAATTTTTGCTGTGTTAAATCTAACTGAACACGCGCGACTTTTATTTTACTTACAGCCATTCATGTTCCTCCTCTACCTTAATTGTAACATATATATTCCATTAAGTAATTTATATTTTGCGTAATTAATTTAATTTTCACTTTCCCCCGCTATTTACGGGTAATAAACCCCTCACTAATTATAGTTTCACTTTATTATACACAAAAAAGGAGCCTCTCATAAGAAGCCCCTCTTCTATATCTATATTATAAGAATAAATGACATCCAAATAAAATTGTAAATAAGTATAGTAACGGATGTACTTCCATCCCTTTCCCTTTCACAATCTTTAAGACCGGATACACTAAAAATCCGATTGCAATTCCATTCGCAATACTAGACGTTAACGGAATACCTACGAAAATTAAAAATGCTGGTAATGCATCTTCAAACTCATTCCAATTAATATCACGAATACTTTGTGCCATTAAACTACCGACAATAATTAATGAAGGAGCTGTAATAGCAGCTACACTTGATAAAGATGCAATTACAGGACTGAAAAATGCCGTTATAATTGTTAGTCCAACAACTACAATACCTGTTAATCCCGTTTTACCACCCGCAGCAATACCAGCTGACGATTCAATTGTCGCTGCTGTTGGGCTTGTACCAAAGATAGAACCTGTCGTTCCGCCAATCGCATCTGCAATAAACGCTTTACCAAACCGTTTCTCTGTATTATCTGTAATTAAACCTGCTTGTTTAATTAAACCGAGTAATGCACCTGTCGTATCAAATAAAAGTACAAGTAAAAATGAAAATACAACACCATATAATCCATACTGAATTACATCTGAAAAGGCATTGATTGGATTTGAAACGATAATACCCTCTGGTAAATGAGGCATCGCTACAATTTTATCCTCAAACTTCAGTTGCCCCGTAAAGAAGGCGATAATTCCTGTCACAATCATACTAATAAATAATGCACCACTCACACGTAATACCATTAATATCGCAGCTAAAATTAAACCAATTAAAGTTAAAATAACGGCTGGAGAATGAAAATCACCAATCGTAACTAAATTAGATGGATGATCAACGATAATTCCAGATAGACGTAATCCAATAAAAGCAATAAATAGTCCAATTCCACCTGCAATTGCATGCTTTAAACTATCAGGAATTGCGACAATTAACTTTTGCCTAAATGAAGTGAAAGATAATAAAAGAAAAATAATACCTGTTACAAATACTGCCGAAAACGCAATGACATATGTAATCCCCTCGGCCTGTTGAACAACAGAATAAGCAAAATATGCATTCATCCCCATAGCTGGAGCAATAACAATTGGATAGTTAGCTAAAAACGCCATACATAGCGTCCCAATAACTGTCGCAATAATAGTTGCCGTAAAAGCTTGATCAAATGGTACACCTGCATCAGATAATATTTTCGGATTGATGACAAGAATATACGCAAATGTAAAAAAAGTTGTGATGCCAGCTAAAAGCTCTTGCTTCACAGAAGTGTTATATTTTTGTAATTGAAACATGCTTATGTACCCTTCCTACATCTGAATTATTATCACACATTCTTTTCTTACTAGTATGTGAGAAAATATAATACTTAATCTTAACAATCAATAAAAAGAAGAGTCAATATATTCTCTAATAGTGAGAATTTTAAGTTTAAGTCTGACAACTTCAGATGTAGTACAGTTCTTTTCTGATTATTTTTGTAGCATAACAGATAGAAATGTTTTATAATTTGAAATAGTTAAATATTTAGGTAGCTCATTCTACAAGGGGGATTCTTCTTATGCATCACACAAACAAATCTGGAACTTTAAATCGAGGTTTAAAAGAACGACATATTACTTTAATGTCACTCGGTTCAGCTATTGGCGTTGGGCTATTTTTAGGATCTGCTTCTGCTATTAAACTAGCTGGTCCTTCCATCTTACTAGGTTATATGATCGCTGGACTCGTTATTTTTTTCATTATGCGAGCGCTCGGAGAAATGGCAATTGAACAACCGGTTGCCGGTTCTTTTAGTAAATACGCTAATGATTATATCGGTCCACTTGCTGGCTATATTACTGGTTGGAACTACTGGTTCTTATGGGTTGTTACTTGTATGGCTGAAATTACGGCGGCTGGAATTTACATGCAGTACTGGTTCCCAGATATCCCGCGCTGGACTTGGGCACTACTCGCTCTATTATTAATGAGCGCTTTCAACTTCTTATCAGTAAAAGTATTTGGAGAACTTGAGTTTTGGTTTGCCCTCATTAAAATTGTCACAATTATCTGTATGATAGTAATTGGAGCTGGCATTATTTTATTCGGATTCGGAAATGGTGGTATCGCTACTGGTATTTCAAATCTTTGGTCACATGGTGGCTGGTTCCCAAATGGATTTTCCGGATTACTACTTTCCTTACAAATGGTATTATTCGCTTATTTAGGCGTTGAACTAATTGGTGTTACAGCTGGTGAAGCTCAAAATCCGAAGAAAACACTCGCAAAAGCTATCGATAACGTATTTTGGAGAATCCTAATCTTTTACGTCGGGGCATTATTCGTTATGATGGCAATTTATCCATGGAACGAACTTGGTGAGAAAGGAAGTCCATTCGTATTAACATTCCAACAAATCGGCATTGCAAAAGCAGCAGGTATTATTAACTTTGTTGTATTAACAGCTGCACTTTCTTCTTGTAACGGTGGTTTATTTAGTACAGGGCGTATGCTATTTACATTGGCACAACAAAAGAAAGCTCCTGAAAGATTCGGTCGTTTAAATAAAAATGGGATTCCAAGTCAAGGAATTGTAGCAACGGCTATCGTTTTACTTGTTGGTGTTATATTAAACTACCTTGTGCCTGCAAAGGTGTTTACATGGTTAACTAGTATTTCAACTTTCGGGGCAATTTGGACCTGGGGAATTATATTAGTCGCTCAAATTAAATTCCGTAAAGGATTATCAACTGAGAAAAAAGACAAGCTAACGTATAAAATGCCTTTACATCCATTAAGCTCTTACTTCTCACTTGGCTTCCTTGCACTTGTACTATGTATAATGGCGTATTCAGAAGATACACGAATTGCATTAATCGTTGGCCCAATTTGGCTTATTGGCTTAGCTATCGTGTATTACATGAAAGGGTTTCATAAGATTGATGAAACACCTAATTCAAAGATTAGTTAAACAATTTATCCCTTCCTTATTAATTGGAAGGGGTTTTTTATTGTCTATATAAATATTTCTCAACAAAATTCACGGTATTTTTACAATTTTTTAATATTTTTTACGTTTTCTGTCTTTATTTTTTCAGAAAAATAAATTACATTATTAAAGCACATATATTTATTATTAGGGGGATTCTTCTATGAAGAATAAAAAATGGATTACATTTTCTTTAGCAACAGCAATTACACTTAGTATGGGGAGTTCGTTCATACCGTCTACTTATGCCGAAAGCTCTGTAGACCCAGCTCCTGAAATTGCTGCAAAGGTTGTAAATCAAAACAATGGGAAGAAAGTATTATTTGATAATACGCACGGTCAAACTGCAGGGACAGCTGACTGGGTTATTGATGGCGGCTTTTCTGATTTCGGAAACGGCATTGCCCAAAATGGATATCATGTAAAAGAACTTCGTAAATCAACACCTATTACATACGAAGACTTAAAAAATTACAACGTGTTTATCGTTCCAGAGGCAAATATTCCTTACAAAAAATCTGAACAAGATGCAATGTTACAATATGTAAAAAATGGCGGCAGTATCTTCTTCATTGCCGATCATTATAATGCAGATCGTAATAAAAATCGCTGGGACTCTTCTGAAGTATTTAATGGATATAGACGCGGTGCTTGGGAAAATCCCGCAAAAGGAATGTCTAACGAAGAAGCAAACTCACAAGCTATGCAAGGAGTAGAAAGTTCCGATTGGCTATCTAATAATTTTGGTATTCGCTTCCGTTACAATGCACTTGGTGATGTTTCAGCTAAAAACATTGTTTCGCCTGAACAATCATTCGGAATTACACAAGGTGTTTCATCGGTAGCAATGCATGCTGGTTCTACTCTAGCAATTACAAATCCAAAACTAGCAAAAGGACTTGTTTATCTTCCAGAAAACCCATCAAAATGGAATAACGCTGTTGATAGTGGTGTTTATAACGGCGGTGGCGTTGCAGAGGGTCCATATGCTGCAATTGCAAAAGTAGGACTTGGAAAAGCTGCCTTTATCGGTGACTCTTCTCCTGTTGAAGATGCTACGCCAAAATACGTTCGTGAAGATTCTGGCCAAACAAAGAAAACTTACGATGGTTATAAAGAAGAAAACGATGCTGTTTTACTAGAAAATATCGTAAATTGGCTATCGAAACAAGAGACATTTACAAGCTTAGATCAAGTAAACGGTTTACAACTTGATTCACCTACTGCTTTACAAACATTTGAACAACCAAGCTTATCAACAGAGCCACAACCAGAACCTTGGAGTGCACCAAACGCTGGTTACCAATGGTTTAATACAAATACATTTAAACCTGGTTCATACGGATATAACGGCGCCGTAACAGCAAACGATTATGTGATTACACGCCCTAGCATTCTCCCAAACAATGAAGTGTTCCAAATAAAGATTCAAGTAAACAACTTATTACCTAATACAACTTATAATAACTATTCTTTAGGTATCTTCACGACTGGCGGAACACAAGTAGCAAAAGTCCAAAATACAAACGGCACTTGGCCATCTACTTTCGGATATAGTAGCGCCTTTTCATTCACAACAAACAGCTTTGGTTCCGCTGAAAAAATTGTGAACGTACAACTTGATTCAAATACAACTGGACAAGCAACACTTCGTCTACGCCAAAATACAACTGCTAAATATAATGAAGCTGTAACGATTAATAAGAAGTAAAAGAAAAGGCAATCCACATGCGGATTGCCTTCTTCTCATTTCTCTTCTTTTGAGAAAAACATTCTGGAAATGACGATACCTATACTACCTACAATTAAGAATAACACTGCCCTGATCATCATTGAAACTTCTGGTAAGTCTAGAAGGAATAACTTTCCTATCGTTACTACTAAAACAACTAAGCCAGCATACAATATTTCATTCATATTTTTATTCCGTCCAAGCCAAACGGTAAATAATGCATATACCATCCATAATAACGATACTGATACGCTTATTATACTTCCATCTGTAGAAAGAACTTCGCCAACTCTAGTAATTGTAATAAATACAATGACCATGAACCAATAGAGAGCTATAGAATAAACATATTTTCCAAAACTCGTTAATACATCTTTCGCTCGTTTCATGCAATAATAAAATGTACCTATTAAAATAATATGAGCAACAAACCCAGCTGAAACAAAATGATCAAACGGGCTAAAAATCGTCTGTACCATTCCAATCGCATAAATAGTGGCACTTACATACAGTTTAATTTGTTGTTTTGCTTTAATAGAAGTAACCATACCGAGAAAACCTTGTAACAATAATACAATTGCTGCATTCACTAAACTGTACTCGTATAAAATCGCTAAACTAAATGACCCCATTGCAAAACCAAATAAGAGATTTGCAAATATAGACTGTTTATTCTTCCTATATTCAAGTACAAACATAACAGTATGCACGAGTGCACTTATGACCAATCCCCACGTAGTAAAATCAGGTATTTTTGCAATAGATAAAATAAAAAAAACGGCATTTGTACTAAATATCGCTACTCTTGCTTCTTGTATAAACTCTCTCTCTGAAAACATATGCCAAAATAACAGCAAATGAATTACACCATATACAATCGTTAACTGTATTTGCAAATTCTCTACTAATATCGACATAACAGCAAAGAAGACAAACAGGACAATGGCAGCAACAACATAAGAAATCATATATAAGTACTTATAACGATTTTTCAACGCATACCATAATAAACTAAGTGTTAATATCGTCTCATATCCAAAGAAAATATAAGGATTCGGAGTCGTACTATTTAACAAGAACGGAACGAAGAAAGCTCCGACCGCTACGAAGATAGTAAGGTATTCCGATTGATACTTTTTCGCTAAATAAATCCCTAAAATAACCCATACAATATTACAGATAAACGCAATACTTGCTGGAATAAATCCATATAAATAATGTGCCGCAAACGTCGTTAAAACAATGCCTGTAATACTTCCTCCAGCTAATACTAACCCTAACGCTTGCCGCTCTCGTTTAATTTGAATATCCCCTATATAATACAAACCGATAGATAAGGCGATACCAAACACAATTCGTATCGCTGGTGTTAATAAACCAGCATCTACCCCTGCTTTAAATAACCAAATAACCCCAAGTAGCATAATACCGACAAATATACGCGGCAACCATGTTTGGCAAAACTTAATAATATTGAATGGTTCCGGTTTAAAAGCAGATATATTTACTTGTTTTTCCTCAACTTTTTGCACGGGCTCTTTGATCTTTACTACATCTTCTTGTAATTTTTCATCTATTATCGTTTCGATATATACTTTCTTTTCCTTACTAACATGTTGCTGAGCGTTTTCTACTTCTATTTCCCTTTGTTTTGCTTTCAACTCAAAAAGTGCTTCTTGCATCGTTTCAATTGTAGTTTCGAGTGCTTCTATTTTCTTATTCAAATCTTCCTTCATATGCTCCCCCCTCACCATTCATTCGAAACCTATATATTACCAATTATCTTTATCATACTCTTAGTCTATTCATTTTTAAAACTATTTTTCCCAAAAAAGAAAGGTGTTTTCCCATTATAGAAAACACCCTTTCACTTATTTGCCCTTATTTATCATGGTACTAACGATTACACCAATACACACACCTACAAGAGCTGGAATGATCCATCCTACACCTTCTGTATAAAACGGAATATACTTCAATATTGGCGTCCACTGATTCGTCATCACATTTTTATTTAAAATATCGATTGCACTAAATACCGCTACAATCAAAATTGTAACAGGATATATGCACACATACTTCCCAATATATTTATGGAATAACCCTAAAATAATAAGTGTTAATGCAATTGGATAAATAAATCCAAGAATCGGTACTGAAACTTTTAAAATTTGTGTTAACCCTAAATTAGCTAAAATCATACTAATAAAGCTCAATATAAACGCCCAAACTTTATACGATACTTTTGGAAATACACTTGTAAAAAACTGACTACAAGATGTAACAAGTCCAATTGAAACACATAAACACGCAATAGTAAAAATAAGGCCTAACAAAACTACTCCGCCTTGTCCAAATAACGTCGTCATCACTTGTGCTAACACATTCGCCCCATTATTAAACGTACCTAACGAACCGCTAATTGAACCCACATATCCGAGGATGACATAAATAATAGATAATAAAAGACCTGCTCCAATACCAGCAATACTCATATATTTCGCTAAGCCTTGATCATCTTCAATACCTTTTGCACGTAAAGCATTTGCAATAACAATACCAAAGATTAAAGCCGCTAGCGCATCCATCGTTAAATATCCATCTAAAAATCCTTGGAACATAGGAGCTTGTCCGTAATTTCCAGTAACCTCTTTCACACTACCAACTGGTGTAAACATAGTTTTTATAAAAATAAGTGCAATCATACATAATAATAAAGGCGTTAAAACCTTCCCAAATAAGCCCATTAATTTAGATGGCGATAAACTTAACCAGTAAACAAAGCTAAAGAAAGCGATCGTATAAACTAGTAAAACTACACTACCTGATTCTGGGAATAACTGACCTGGTCCCATTTCAAATGCTAAACTTCCTGCACGCGGTATACCAAGACCAGGTCCAATAAATAAGTACACAATACACGGAAAAATAATTGCAAATGAAGAATGAACTCTACCCGCTAACGTTTGAAAGCTGCCTGCTTTTGCAACAGCAATAACACCTAATATCGGAAGACCTGTTGCTGATATAATAAAACCTAGCAGCGCAATCCACACGTGTTCTCCTGCTTCATATCCAAGGAAAGGTGGAAAGATAAGATTCCCCGCTCCAAAAAACATAGAGAATAGCATAAGACTAATAAGTAAAATTTCTTTTTTCTGTAACAATTTCATTTCTTTCTCCTTCTTCAATTTCATCTCTTGTGAAATCAATTCCATACATGAAAAAACGCGGTAATCCGCTTCCTTACAAAGAAAACATAGTCCATAGTCTATCACAAAAGAAACGCCCATTCTATAGCTATTTCCCTTTTCCAATTTCTTCTGAAAAATCAACCTTTCCCCGCATTAACGGGCAGTAAGACTCCCCCCTAATAATTAAGCTAATAACCGGATATCCAGTGGGAATCCAACTGCCCATAAAAGCCCGATTCGTTCAACTAATAATCATATTGGAATAAAATCTTCCAATATGATTAAAGTTACACTTCATTGACTTATAATAGTTAATAAAGTAAAATATTAAATATACAAAATTATTAACCTTGTTTTTGTTTGTGTCAGGAGGAAAATAACATGGAATCAGCGATACAACTAGAAAAAGAACAGCAAAGAAAAAAGAAACATCCTCCAGGTTTATACTTACTCTTCTTTACAGAAATGTGGGAAAGATTTAGTTACTATGGATTACGAGGATTATTAACATTATATTTAACGACAGCTTTAGTAAGCGGTGGTCTTGGGTTTAGTCCCGCATGGGCACTCTCCATTTACGGATTTTATACTGGAGCCTGTTATTTCACACCAATGATTGGTGGATACTTAACAGACCGTTTTCTAGGTAGAAGAAAAGCCATCACAATTGGTGGTATAACGATGGCAATCGGTAACCTTACACTATTTGCCTTGCAAAACCAATTAGGCCTATACCTCGGATTAGCGCTTATTATTATCGGTAATGGATTCTTCAAACCGAATATCTCTACACTGGTTGGAGAATTATACGAAGAGAATGATCCAAAACGTGATAGTGCATTTACCATTTTCTACATGGGTATTAACGTCGGGTCATTTTTAGCTCCACTCGTTTGCGGATTTTTATCAGAAAATTTATTCAAAACAACAGTGGATGGCGTTGTTCATTTCGGATTCCGTTACGGTTTCTTAGCCGCTTCAATCGGAATGATCATTGGACAAATTTTATTTACAACACTATCAAATCGCTTCCTTGGTGATATCGGTAAAAAACCAACTCGCGATTTGCAAACAGCTGCTGGACAACCATCAGTAGGAGATACACCGTTAACAAAAAAAGAAAAACAACGTACCGCAGTTATCGTCATTTTAACGTGCTTCGTTGTCTTCTTCTGGGCTGGTTTTGAACAAGCTGGTAGTTCATTAACATTATATACAAACAAATTTGTAGACCGCTCTGTGTTCGGATGGGAAGTTCCAACATCTTGGTTCCAATCGGTCAATCCATTATTTATTATTTTACTTGCTCCAGTCATTTCAGCATTATGGGCAAAACTTGCAACTCGCAAGCGCGGGGATTTAAAAATCCCAACCAAAATGGGACTTGGTATGATCTTACTCGGTATCGGTTATATCATACTTGTTATCGCTACATTAAAAACAGGTAGTGACGAACATAACATTACGGAAAAAGCAAACTTACTATTTATCGTCTTTACGTATCTTTTCCATACGTTAGGTGAGCTATTCTTATCACCTGTCGGACTATCAATGGTTAGTTCTCTCGCTCCAGTAAAACTTGCTTCTTTACTAATGGGTGTATGGCTAGCAAGTTCAGGTATCGCCAATATTTTAGGTGGACAACTTGCAAGCTTCACAACTTCACTTGGATATGCTGAAGTGTTTACTGTTATCGGCGCTGTAGCGATTGTTTTAGGTTGTGTTTTATTATTAATCTCTAAAAAACTAGTAAAATGGATGGATTAAAAAAAAGATGAGGAATTTCTCCTCATCTTTTTTATGCCTTCTTACCTTTTTCTATTGCTTGCTCATACAACTCTTTATGTTCTTTATATTCACTTGGCACGAAACTCTTATAGAAAAATGAAAACCAGCTGTCTCCCTTTTTAAATCCTTCTTCTCGAATTTCCGTTGCTTTTTTATTCGATTTAAATCCTTCAGTAAACCATTTTTTTAATGAGTCATTCTTTTCATACTTGGCAGGAATCTTCAAATCATAGTTTTCAAACGCATACTTATATCCAGCCTTTTCTACTGCCTTTTTTGTAGACTTATAGCCTTTTTCATACGCTGTTTCATATGACTTCACGTATACATCTTTCTCATTATTTCCAGGATTCTTTTCAGCTAGTTCCTTACCAGCCTTTTCCCCTAGTTCAGCTTGCTCTTTTTCAATTTTTTCTGTTCTCTCTTTATTTCCCACTTGGAAACCTTCTGCAAAGATTGGCTTAAACTCTGGAGTAATTTGACTATCGTCCATCGTCTCTTGTGCTAAGCCCTGTTCTTTTCCTTTTTCAAAATGCGTTTTCTTCTGCTCTTCTAAAGACCAAGTAGTAGTATAAGCAGTTGTAAATGCTTGTTTATATGTATCTGATTTTCCAGCTAAATGTACTTGAACATCATTTTTCCCTGCTTTAAAATCAGTCTCTCCATTTTTTTCGCCTTCAAGTTGACCTTTCTCCATATCAACTTGGCGCTTAGCTTCCTCTTGCTTACGTGCCTCTTCTGCTTTTCTTTGTTCCTCAGCTACACGTTGTCTCTCTTCTTCAGCTTTACGCTGTGCTTCTGCAGCACGTTGTTTTTCAGCTTCAGCATTGCGCTGTGCTTCTGCTTGTCTTTCAGCTTCTACAGCACCATTATTATTTTGGCTAGGAGCTGGACTCGTTGCACCACTGCTAGAAGCTGGTTTATTGTGATAATGATATTCCCCGTACTGTAATCCCCATTTTTCACAGTTTGTACGACACGTATGTCCACCATTCGCATCTGTACGTCCTGGATGCGCATAAGCTGAAATTGGAGCTATCAATAACGCTACACTTGTTGTTAAAAGAAGTTTCTTCACCTGTTGTCTCACTCTTGTTCCTCCCAAAATTTAGAATTCTAACTTTATTATACATAAATAGAAGGATTTTTAAATACAAACTAAAATATTCTATTATTTCTCAACAATAGTAAAAAAGAAGGTCAACCCTTTAAAGAGTTGACCTTCTTTTTTATTTCTTCGCCTTTGTTCCTACTAAATCACCAGCTACAACATAACGCTTAGAATTATCTTTTACAGATACACATGTAATAAGCGTTATCTCATCTTTCCCATGATCTTCTACAACTTCCCATTTATCCGGAGTTACTTCAGATACACCAGTAACAGCGTACTCATATTCATTTTCATTATCATATAAATAAATTTTATCGCCTTTTTTCAAAGATGCTATATCACTAAATAAAACACCTTTTTTAGACATGTTATGCCCTGCTAGTGCGTAATTCCCTTTTCCCATTACTTGATTTTCTTTTACTGTCGCTGCACCTGATAACAGGTTTTTCTCAGTAGAAGATTTTAAAACAGGAATTTCTAATGAAACACTTGGAATCGAAATACGACCGATTACTTGTTTTTTATCTAACGATGCATTCGCTACTTCTGCCAAGTCTGGTTGATTAATTTTTGACGCATCTACAAATTCTGTCTCATGCCTTTCATAATCCATCTTTTGAACAGCTTGCACATTTTCAGTCTGTTTCTTTTCAGCCTTATATCCATCATAAAATGGCTTTCCAATTAAAACCCCACCTACAACAAATAGAAGGATTGCTACTATACTATAAATTCTTTGCTTATTCATATACAATTCCTTTCCCTTACAAAATCTTACTCTATATAAAATGATAAAATAATATTGCTATATGTACAAGTATAAGCTGAAAAGAAACCTTCTTGCCGATGCAAGAAGGTTTCTTTTTAAGCAATTTTATTTCGATATAAAGACACGTGAAAAATCGTCATCTGAATAAAGAAGATACTAAATGCAATATATATCGGATATGCAGGAACATATAGAATAACAATTGGAGAAAGAGTTAAAAACCCAACCGCACAAGGCAACACATACCATAATGACATAAATGTAGTACGACAAGCCTTTTCTGTAATTGCCTTTTCACGCTCATCTTCTTGAGGAAATAATAGTGGAAACATCCAATACGAGAGCTCTTTATATTTTTTCTTTTGAATTTTATAAATAACCGTCGATACAATACCAAATGTTAAAAGTAATCCGAGCGGTATTAAACTTATTGAAACTTCAAATGGTACTCTCTTCGTTTGAATAAAATTAGCGACTTCAATAGTAAAATAATACAACTCAATAAAAGCCCAACCTGCTAATACCATTAAAAGTACATTTAGCATATAAGAAAATACAAGTCTATTCATCCTCTTTCCCCTCCTTATTTAAAACAAACACATCTTCCATCTTTAACTGGAACACATCACAAATCGTAAGTGCCAATAACAACGAAGGAACGTAATCCCCTTTTTCAATTGCAGCAATTGTTTGTCTCGTCACTCCAACCTTTTCTGCTAATACACTTTGCGAAAAATTGAAGCGAGCCCTTAATTCTTTCACTCTATTTAAAATGGTCAATTTTACCACCTCTCACCATCATTGTATGCTATCCTTAACAAAATGTAAACTCAACTTAACATAATTTTCACAAAAAAATCCAACTTTACGTATTGTAAAGTTGGATTACGTTTTAGTTTAAGATTGTAACTTTAACTGTTCTTCTACCCCAATTATTAGCTGTTGCTGAATCTGGCATTAATAAATCAATTATGTGCCCTTTTATTGCACTACCAGTATCTCCAGCAATCGCTGTTCCATAACCTTCTACATATACAGTAGAACCTAACGGTATAACAGCTGGATCTACAGCAATTAATTTCATGTTTGGATTTGCAGTTAAATTATGTCCTAACTTAGATTTTACAGTTTCACCCGGTTTATAGCCATTTTCAGATGGATCAGCTGTATAAGCAGTTGCTGTTACATAAAATTCTTTTCCACCTTGAGCTGGTTTCGTGTCAGGCTTAGACTCTGGTGCTGTATTTTTTGCTACAGGCTCTGCCGGCTTAGCAGCTTCCGCTTTCGCTTTCGCTAAAGCTTCTTGCTCAGCCTTTGCAGCCGCTTCTGCTTTTGCACGCTCTTCTGCTGCAATTCTTGCTGCTTCTTGCTCACGAGCAATCGTCTCTTGTACTGCCTTCATATTTGATTCAATTTTAGCTTTTTCTTCTGCTGCTAAATTAAGTTGGCTTGCAATCTGGTTATATTTAGCTTGAACTGCTTGTAAGTTATCTTGACGCTTTTTCAAGTTATCTTGCAAATCAGCTTGCGCTTTTGCTAATTTTTGTTTGTCTACTACTAAAGATGCTTCTTTTTCGTCAATTGTTTTCTTATCTTCTTCAATTTGACGAAGATCTTGTTCTTGTAGACGTAAAATTTCTTTATCAGCTTCTAAAATAGTAGAAACTGCATTCATACGTTGTAAGAAATCTGCAAAGTTTTTTGACTCTACAACAACTTCTACTACTAAACTTGTATTTGAACTGTTTTGAACAGAAACCATACGTTTTCTCATAATATCTTTACGAGCAAGGACTTTATCCTCTAAAACGACAATTTCATTCTTTTTTTGCTCAATCTGCTTATGTGTTTCATCGATTTTACGTTGAATAGCAGCTTGATCCTCTTTATTTTTTGCAATTGTATTATTTAAGTTATGTAGTTCGTTTTCAATACCTTGAATCTCTTTACTAACAGCTTGCTTCTCTTGCTCTTTCTTCTGCATATCTGCATCGTTTTGCTGCAATTGCTGTTGCATGTTGTTAAGTTTCTCGTCGTTTGACTCTGCTTTTACAGCGACTGTACTAGAAAGACCGATAATTCCTGCTAATACTAGACTACTGATTCGCTTAAAATAGTTCATAATCCGACTCCCTTCTTATACAGTTATACATGATTTATTTTACAGTTTGTTTACAATACTATTAAATACAGTTTATTTTTCATGACAAAAAATAGGGAATTATAAATAAAATGTAATAGATTCTTAAATATTTAACAATTCCTATATTTAAAAATTATAAAAGATGCTAAAATCCAAATATAGAGAAAATATAACTTCCAAAGGCGGTTGAAATAAATACATGTTTACTCAAAAGAAATCACTCCAACATAAAATTGATCAATTAGAAGATCGTATAAAAGAATTAGAGGCAGAATTAAAACAAAAAGATATTGAAAAACAAAATATGATTTCTTCTATCCATGACCGTGTGCAAAACGTCGTTCAAGAGCATCAACTTGTAAATAACCAGCACCATACACTCCAAAATTTAATTCAGCAATTAAACTCGTGTTTTGAAAATGTTTCAACACGTACAACAAATTCTAATGAATTAAATAGTGAAATGTTACAAAAAGAACAAAGCTTAATTCAGTCTATTGAAGAGATTATTGACTGCTCTAATGAAGGAAAAGAATCTGTTCACCGTTTACTTATTGTAATTAATAAATTAGGTGAACAATCTCAGCGCACGTCTAACAGTATGAATCATTTAAGTGAACGCTCAAAAGAAATCGAACAAATTGTAGAAGTCATTCAAAATATTGCAGCACAAACAAATTTACTTGCGCTAAATGCAAGTATTGAAGCAGCGCGTGCTGGAGAGCACGGTAAAGGGTTTGCGGTTGTTGCCAATGAAGTAAGAAAACTAGCAGAAAGTACGGCAGAAAGTACAAAGAATATTGGCAACTTAACGAAAAAAATTCAAGAAGAAATTGAAAAAGCATACGAAAACACAAAAGATAATTTACATTTAGTCGATGAAGGTGTAGAAATGAGTGCCGATACAAACGCTAGAATCGAAAACATTTTAATTATGATTCAAACGTTACAAAATGGTGCTACAAATGTTATTCAAGCAATTGAAAACCAAAAATCTTGTAATGATGATATATTAAGAGAATTTGCAAACACTCAACAAATGTTCCAAAAATTAAATACTACTATTATGAACCATATTCATGATGCAGAAAAAGTCGATGTTCAATTGACTAATGGTCTTCAAGAAACAGTATCTTCTCATTAACAATAAAAACCCCTTATATCGCTATAAGGGGTTTTTATTATATTTCGAATATTTATTTCTTCCCAATATTCATCTATATCTTTGTTATAATGGGAAAGTTGTTTCTTTAGACTAATTAACAAGGAGGATGTTATGGAACAATTTTACTACATTTTAAAATACTTAATTCTTGGTCTGTTCCAAGGACTAACAGAACCAATTCCGATTTCTTCAAGTGGTCACCTCGTTTTAGCACAACATTTGCTAGGACTAAAAATAGAAGGATTTAGCTTTGAACTACTTGTTAATTCAGCTTCATTACTAGCTGTGTTACTTATTTATAGAAATGATTTAATTCGTCTAACAAAGAATGGTCTATCTTATATATTTACAAGAGCAGAAGATGCAAAATCAGATTTCTTCTTCATTATTTACCTTGTAATTGCAACTATTCCAGCAGGTGTAATTGGCGTTTTATTTAAAGATTATATCGATCAGTACTTAAAAGGTGTGAAAATGGTTGGGATTTCCCTTCTTATTACCGCTATCGGCCTTTGGATTATTCGAAACTTACGTGGACGTAAAAATGATGGCGACCTTTCTATGAAAGATGCAATCATTATCGGTCTAGCACAAGCTTGTGCACTAATCCCTGGAATTAGCCGATCTGGCGCTACAATTGTAGCAGCGATGTTACTCGGTATGAAGCAAGAGACCGCTCTTCGCTTCTCATTCTTACTATATATTCCTGTTAGTTTAGGTGGATTATTGCTAAGTATTACAGACATTGCTAAAGATCCTAATTTAGACACATTATTCGTACCATATATCGTTGCATTTATAGCAACATTTATCATGACATATATTTCTTTAAAATGGTTTATGAACATTATGGCAAAAGGAAATTTAAAATATTTCTCTTTCTATTGTATTATCGTAGGGGTACTTACTATCATTTTCTTATAAAGTAAACTTACAAATTTAAAGCGAGTCATTCTACTACACTAAGATGGCTCGCTTTTTTATACTTCTATTAAGTTGAATTGCATTATTTACTTTAAATTTTCAGAATAGTATAATATCAATTATATTCCTACTAATAAAAATCCGTCTTCTTTACTACTATTATAAAAGAGGTGTTCATATGTTTATTGTTACTAAACTAATTCATATTAAATATGGCTATGAGAATGATTTACTATATTCACTTAAACAATATTATCCATCAACTGGAACAAATGGTTTTATTAACATAGAATTTTCACCTATGCATCGTACAGATGATGGAGCAAAATATATGGTCCGTATGTTATGGAAAACACAACAAGATTACCATGCGTGGCTTTCTCAAAGAAACGAAAATGAAAATTGGAAGCACAAAATACAAAACTATATCCTTTCTTCCAAATCCAATGCTACTTATATGCATTAAACTCCACTCGATATTCCTAAAGAGCTTTTCCTAATGTAAAAATGATAAAACCCTCTTACCTTTTCTCATCCAGTAAGAGGGCTTCCCTTATTTATAAACTTTCTTTTCTTGACAATACAAACGAATAACATGTTTATTTTGTTGAAATACATCATGCGTTAGGCGAATAATAATAAAATTTCGTTTTGTTTGATCATCATGAACAAAAATCTGTTCTCCCTCTTGAAAACGCCATGCACTTTCAAAATTCGTAATATGATCTCCACTTACAGAAAAAAGTTCATATCGCATATCTAGTACCCTCTCTCAACTTATATAATCACAATATCCTTATATTAAATTTAGCATAACTTAATTTCGATAAAATTTGTAATTTTTTCTATTTCGAAATATTTTAACTTTGTTTTATACTCTTTTTAGCGCTATAATGATAAACGAATTTTCATTGAAAGGAGCTTCATTTTGACTGCATATTTATTTCCAGTAAAAACAGCATTTATTTTATTTCCTATTTTAGCAATGTTTCTGTTAATTCCATTTTTAATATTTAATTATCGAAAATACGGTTATTTAAATAAATGGCGCTCATTTATTTTATATTCATTACTACTCTATTTATTAAACGCCTATTTTCTTGTTATTTTGCCATTACCACATACGTATGATACTTGTAGCCTACAACCAGCTAATACACAGCACATGCAACTCTCACCATTTTATTTCATACAAGAGATTAGTAATCATACATCGGCAATTTTAGCGAAACCAACTACTTACTTCTATTTATTAAAAGAATCTGCGTTTTTACAAGTAGCATTTAACGTTCTATTAACCGTTCCATTCGGTGTTTATTTACGTTATTATTTCCGACGTAGTTTCTTACAAACAGTTTGTATTTCTTTTTGTCTTTCACTATTTTTCGAAATAACACAGGTAACTGGACTATACGGTATATACAATTGTGCATATCGCTTATTCGATATCGATGATCTATTTTTAAACACATTAGGCGGCGTAATTGGTTTTATCATTGCACCAATATTTACGTACTTCCTTCCGAAAACAAGCGAATTAGATAGTCATATTGATTTAGAAACGAAACCAGTCGGATTCGTTCGTCGTCTTATCGCTATGCAAATTGATTGGCTGTTCTTATCTATCGTTGTTCCTGTCATTAAAAATAAAGGAAACTCTCTATTTATTTCTAATATCCAATCTTACACAAATGTATACGAACTCCTTTTCATTACATGTTCAATCTTTATTTACTTTATTATCATTCCATACTTTACAAATGGAAGAACGATAGGAAAAGCGTTGCTTCGTATTTACATTAAAGGAAAATCAGATCGTATTACGATGAAGGAACTATTCATCCGTTACGGTATATTCTATTTCGTTTTAGGTGGAATCAATTATATTCTTTCTAGTAGCTCTATCTTAAATCTTACAGAGCCTTTAGTATTACTAGTTATACTGTTATTCCAATTCGTAATTAACGGCATATTTATTATTCATGTTTTATTACATGTATTTAGCCGTGATAAGTTACTATTCTACGAGCATATTAGTCAAACAAGAAATGCGATTATACTAAAAAAAGCTGACAAGTAATACTTTGTCAGCTTTTTTTCATAATCGTAAATAACTTTTCTGTATAAGGGTTTAAAAACATTCCTGTTTCATCTAGCGACTTCCTCATTTTTAGAAACGAATGCAATTCGGGATATATGTTTTGTAACTTTTCGTATGTTAACGTATGCATTTTCCCCCAATGTGGACGACCTTCATATTTCAGAAAAATTTTCTCCACTTCACCAAAATAAGCTGCATACTTCATACCTTTATACATATGAACGGCGATATATGCCGAGTCCCTTCCATACGCTGGACTAAGCCATATATCATCACCTTTCACGTAGCGACATTCAATCGGGAAGTGCACCTTATACTTTTTCTTTTCAATAAGACTTGAAATTTCTTCTACAACAGCTCTCATATGCTTTGAAGGGACACTGTACTCCATTTCATAAAATGGAACCGTACGTGATGTAGCGAACACTTCATAGCTTGGGCCAATTATTTTTGTGTTTGGTGCAGCCTTAGCTGATAATCGACTTACTCCTTTACTTATGGAAGGAAACCATTTGCATCCTTTAGATAACAAAGAGAACATCCTATTTTCAAGTAACTCCACCTTTAGTTTATGCCATTTCAAATCATTTCCTTTACTCGTTGTTTCATTTGTAAACTTCACTTGTACTTCATTTGAATAAGGAAAAACGAAAAATTCAAAATGACGATTCTTCTTATATTCTTCTAACTTGTTCATTACAGTAGATAGTGACTGTTTTTCGCTTTCATAAACGAGCGAATATGATGGGATAACCTTTAATTTTATCTTTACGATGATACCTAGCATTCCAAGCGATAACTGAAATGCTTTCCAATATTCGACGTTCTCGGTTTCTGAACAAACTATACTCTCACCTGTTGATAAAACTGTCGTAATCTCTATAACTTGTGTTGATAAACTCCCAAAGTTAACACCTGTCCCATGAGTTCCCGTACTAATCGCTCCCGCAATAGATTGTGAATCAATATCGCCTAAATTCTCTTGTGCATAACCTTTTTCTTCAAGCAACTTCCCTAAATCATGTAACTTTGTTCCTGCCCATACTTCGGCAACCATCTTCTCTTCATCAATATTCGTAATACCCTTTAATTCATCTAAAGAAACTAAAATTTCTTCTGTTTGCACGAGAGGCGTAAACGAATGCCCTGAACCCACAACACGAATTTTCTTCCCCTTTTTTTGTGCAAGCTCTACAACTTCTATTACATCTTGTATAGTTTCTGGATACATCGTATAATGCGGCGTTCCTTCTACATTCCCTGTCCAATTTCTCCATTTTTTCCCCTCTATAGAAAGCATTGGCCATCCCCCCGATATGTTGAATACTCCCCAATAATCTTCCCTTGTTTCACACGATACAAAATTGGAAAACGCTCACATAATTCCCCAGCTTTACTATGACGAAACAATATAGAATCTCCTATATTCACTCGCTCCTCACCGTTATAATGAACAGGAGTTTGTACCTCACCAGCACCTTCTAAAGCTAATAGTTTTGCACCATCGGGTCTCCAAACCTCAGGCTCTTTATCTTTACCAACTGCGCCTGAAGCAATATATCCACCACCTAGGCAAGTATAGATAAACGGAGCTGGTTTACGTACAACTGGTAAAGCAAATCCGATAGCTGGATGAAATTGTACTTCTTTATAGTAGTCAAACAGTCTAGGGGCATAAAAAGCAGAACCTATTGTAATCTCTGAAACTGAGTTATCTTGCTCAGTTGTTTTTATACTTCCTGTTCCACCCCCATTTACAAACCTAAGTTCAATACCAAGGTTTTGTATTTCTTTTACGATACGTCCTCTTCTTTCTTTAACTTCTAACACTGATTTCTTCTTTAAATAAGAAATTACTTTACTTTTTAGCCATTGATTCGGTATATAATCTCCAACCCCAGCAATTTGAGCTTCATATCCCATTACACCATCTAGTATTAAAGATGATGAGCCCTTCACTTTTTCTACTATTTCCAAAGCGCTCCGCACATCTTTTACCGGGGATCTTTTTACACCAAAATGAAATTGAAAAAAACGGCTACTCATATCAATATCCAAACAAACACGAAAACACCCTTTAGACTTCTCAGCAATTTTTTCTAAATAAACAATATGGTCTTCACAGTCCACCATACAAGTAATAATAAGCCCTTTCTTTGTTAACAAACTAATTTCATATAAAGCCCTGTCATCATAAGCTGGATATCCTAATAATAAATCATTAAATCCTTGTTCAATTAAAAACAAAGCCTCTCTAGGTGAAAAACACATAATACCTTGAAATCGGTTGTTTGCAGCTAAAATCCGTTTCATAATTGGAACGGATCGTAATGATTTACTCGCTATTCGAATATTTTTATCGCCACTTAGTTCAATAACCGATTGAATATTTCTTTCTAAAGCTACTTCATCTAAAAATGCACACGGTAATGGAACTTCTTTAAAAATTCCTCGATCCACATTTTTCGCTCCTCTTCTATATATGTCTTATACATATTGGAAAGAAAGAGTGATTTTCCTGTTTGCAAATAAAAAAAGTTTCTTCTTTACGAAGAAACTTTTTTGACTACTTCATAGAAATAGTAGCCTCTACTGGATAATGATCAGAGTAATCATTATACGTATATTTTTTAAACCATGATGTAACAGTCCATTGTGGAGATTTCAGCTGTAACACTTTATTTTCTATATGCGATGGGTTCGCATGATCTTTACTTGCAATAATATAATCTAAATACTCGGCAGGGCTATCGGGGAAATTGTATTTCGCAATACTGTTTGTCGTCGCATCCCAAGTCGCTGTATGTCCGATATAAGATGGAATAGAAGCATGTAATGTTTTAAACATAGATGCATACTCTGAATCACTATTATTCTCAGCGTTTATTTTATTTACGTTCATATCTCCGCCAATTAACACATACTCGTTATTTGGTATATTTTTATTTTTAATAAAATCTTGCATTTCTTGTAGCTGTTTTGTACGTACAGATGCAGGTGAAGTTTTTCCACACATACTATCTTCAGCTTGTAAATGCGTCCCAATTACATGAACAAAACTATCATTTTTCTTAATTTTCGTGTATACAAATCCTTTATTTGATAAATTATCTGGTCCACAGCCTTTTTCGAATACATATTGAATTTTTTCAACGATTGGCCATTTACTCACAATCGCAACGCCCCCATCTTCAGGAGTCGAAGATGAATAGTTCCCTAATGTTTTATCCCATTCATTTCCACTACTACGACCTAATACCGCCGTTTGATTTGGATATTCTCTCTTCAAATTTCCTAACAAACGATCTGAGGCGCTATTATCAAACACTTCATTTAATATAACAACGTCCTGATTCTTTATATAATCTGCCGCTCCAATTAAATCAGCACGCTCACTTTGTCCCCAATTCGGATATAAGTTTGTTGATAGCATGTACACGTTATGCGTCATCACTTTTAACGTATTATTTTGATTTGTAGGCGTTTCTGCTTGAGCTGAAGATCCGCTATATAAAGCTCCTAAACCAATCCCAAAGCTAAGTACACCTTTTAACAATTTACTTTTCACGTTTCATACCTCCATGTGTATAGTGATAAAAAGGCCAAATACTCTATTCTGAGATTTGACCTTTTTCAAATACTTAACGATTTTCGTACGTATCAAACCAAAGTTGGATGTATCCAGCAGTAACACGTTGTGCATCCATTAAACGCTTACCTGTCATTGGTGTAACTTCAGCGCGCCATTTATCTGCATATTCTTGCGATACAGCTGCTCTCACGAACCAATCTTTCGTATTATCATTTACAATGCCAGCGTAATCCTCTTTCGCAACTACTGCCGCTCCATGAATCCAATCTTCTGGATTTGTACCTTTCCAATTCCAATATCCATTTCCATCCGTTACTTTATAATTATCTTTTATCGTATCTACAAAGTTTTCATATTTAGAATGGAACCCTTGTGGATACGAAAGATTTGTAAAGTTTGCCGCATGCATCGGTTGGTTTACATCTCCTAAATAATGAAGAGATAATCCTAAATAGAAGAATGCTTGTTTCATATCTTTATTTTTGTATGACTCACCAGCTAATTTAAAATATTTAGCTCCAGTTTCCTTCGCCTGTTTTGCATATGGAATATACGTTTTCCCGTTATCAGGGTCATAGAAGTGTGAAGCAAATGTGCTATTATCATAATAAGGATTTTCATAGTCAGCAGCATAAATGCCGTTCTCTAACTCCGTACGCCATTCATTTAATAGTGCAACTCGATCTTGTTTTACAAGTGTTGTATTACGAGACATAATATCCATTGCACGGTTTACAATCCATAAATGAGAGTTTACGCCTTCTTTATGTTTATCTTCAGCAGACCAGCGCGGAATAACGCCTACTCTCTGTCCTCCATCGTTTTCATGAGCAAACGCAACACTTTGTAACGGTGCTACTAACGTAATAGCTGCTGCTAAAGCAAGAACTTTCTTTTTCATCTGAAATCCTCCATTTTATAATTGAATTATTGTAAACATTTTGCTAGGATCCTATGATGTCGTCTGGTTAACCTATGACTAGAATATCCCACCTTTCATAAAATTTCTATCACTAAATTAAAATATGCAAATGTTCATATCATTATAACTTTATACATAGTGAATATAATGAATGAATGCACTTACATTGTAATAAAGTATTGTTAAGCTACTGCAAATACTTGTCTAAACTAATGTAAAAAAAGAGTAAAGCAATTACATGCTTTACTCTTTTTTTCTATTCGATAATATACTTGGTAGTTGCACATTAACCGCCAACTTATGAATAAATCCAAACACTAATCCAATCCCGATAAATATGTATAGTATCGTAAATATCTTTCCAAAATCAGTTTGAGGACTAAAATCTTTATCACCTACAGTTGTCAGTGTCACAACACTAAAATATAAAGCATCAAGGATACGTAATCCCTCCACTGTGCTATAAAAGATTGTACCCGATATTAAAGTCAAAATTGTTAATACGAATAAAACTTGAAATTCTTTATCCTTCCACGCTCGTAAACAGGCTCTTAGCATACGTTTCAATGTTAAAAAAAATGAAAGCATCCAACTTTCCCTCCCAACCAAAAGTACATTTAGTCAAAGGAAAGTCTATCACCTTTCCGTATAGAAAAAAAGTAGCCCTCTTCTATTTCTAGAAAAGGGCTACTTTTTTCAATTCTTTATTATTTAGGTGAAACAAGAATTTTCACTTGTGTTTTATCTTTTACAAGTGCTTCAAATCCTTCTTCAACAACTTGATCCACTGTAATTTTTTTCGTAATTAATTTCTCTGCTTGAATTTGACCAGAGCTAATTAATTTAATAACAGCTGGGAAGATGTGACGGTATCCAAGAATACCGATAACTTCTTTTTCTTTTAATACAAGGTTGTTCGGAGTAATTGTTGCATCTTTTTCCCATACGCTAACAATTACCGTTTGTCCTTCGAAGCTGGTACTTTCAATTGCTTGACGTAGTACAACTTCAACACCTGTTACTTCAAAGCTAACATTTACACCTAAACCGTTTGTTAAGTTACGAATTTCTGCTAATACATCTTGAGTTGCTGGATTTAATACGTAATCCGCACCTGCTAATTTCGCTAACTCTTGACGTTCTTTAGAAAGTTCAACTGCGATAACAGGAGTTGCTCCTGCTGCTTTAGCTGCTTGGATAACAAGAAGTCCAATTGGACCACAACCAAATACTGCTACAGCTTCCCCTTCTTTTAATTTACTTTGACGTACTGCATGAACTGCTACTGCTGCTGGTTCTACAAGTGCACCTTGTTCATACGTCATTTCATCTGGAATATGATGAACCATATCTTCTGGTACTACTGTATATTCAGAGAAACCACCGCCGTCTCCACCAAGACCGTGGAAAACAAGCTGTTCACAAACATTGTAATGTCCATGTTTACAAGCTTCACATTTACCACAAGAATAAATTGGTTCTACAACAACGCGGTCTCCCACTTTATGAGATGTAACACCTTCACCAATTTCAACTACCTCACCACTAAATTCATGACCTAAAATAACCGGTGCTTTTACATGTGTTAATGGGTGCTCTTCTGTCGGAATAAAAATTGGCCCTGCTAAATATTCATGCAAGTCTGTCCCGCAAATACCACACCATTTAACTTTAATTTTTACTGCTCCTGGTCGTACAATTGGTTCTGGTACTTCTTCTACTCGTACATCACGTTGATTATGCCAAAGTAATGCTTTCATTTTAAACATCCCTCTCTATGTATATACTTAACCTGGTGAAGTTTACAAATCTATTATAATACTTCTATCCATATATTTCAAAAAAACAATCTCATTTCCACTAAATTTTAACAAATAACGTTCAATATTTTGTCACTTTGTACTTTTTTCCACATCTGTTAATTCAATTTCATTGCAGTTGAAATTAGCAGTATGCCATAATAGCATAGGAGAGGTGAATATCGCTTGAAATATTTTATTTACTTTATTGTTATCGTAGCTTTTTTAGATACATTTTCACAATTACCTATTATGAGTACGTTCGCTCAAAGCCTTGGAGGAACTCCTCTTATTATTGGGCTAGTTGTCGGTATGTACTCATTTGCTAATATGATTGGTAATATTATTGCTGGAGCTGCTGTCGATAAATTTGGTGCAAAAAAAATACTTTATATAAGCATGGGATTTACGAGTTTCATAGTCTTGTTATATACCGTTGTTCAAAGTGGTGAACAACTATTAGTTGTTCGCTTTATGCACGGTTTTAGTGACGGATTTTTAATTCCTGCTGCATTTACATTTTTATCAAAACAAACAAATTCAGCAAAGCAAGGTAAGGCAATGGCTCTATCTGGTGCTGCTGTTGGAACAGCGGCTATCGTAGGTCCTGCTTTCAGTGGCATTATGAAAGCGACAGCTGGAATAGAATGGGTTTTCATTACTATTTCTATTTTAATGGTTCTTGGTACAATCGTATCTCTATTCTTCTTACCAAATAACGTATCAAGAAAAGATACATCAAGAACACAAATGATGAACAAAGAAGATATGTTTGAACTATTGAAATCAGAACCGTTATTACAGGCATATATTGGTGCTTTCACTCTAATGTTTTCACAAGGAATTGTCACATATATGTTACCAGTAAAAGTTGAGGCGTTAGCACTTAAAGCATCTACAACAGGTATGATGCTAAGTGTATTCGGAATTACCGCTATTCTCTTCTTCTTACTTCCAACAAATCGTATTTACGATCGATTTAATCGTTCAAAACTAATGCTAATTGGTATTGCAGTAATGGCATTAGCGTTATCTTTACTTGGATTATTCGCAACAAAAGGCATGCTCTTTATCGTTATGATGATTTATGGCATTGGATTCGCTATCCTTTTCCCATCGATAAATGCATTACTTGTTGAAAATACGACAGATGATAATCGCGGGAAAGCCTTCGGATTATTTTATGCATTCTTCTCATTAGGAGTTGTTGCTGGTTCCTTTACAGTTGGAGCTATCGGGGCATCACCTAGCGTCAGCTTCGTTATCGGAACTGCATTCTTATTAACATTTGCCGGTATGATTTACGTAAGAAGCAAAGTAAAAAAGACAATGATGGGTTAATTCCATCATTGTCTTTTTTTAAAATGCATATTGATATAACCCATAATATAACGGCAAAGTTGGAATCACACCAATTAATTTGAATATAAAAGGTAGCGGTTCATCCTTCTCTTCATATAAACGTAAAACAAAAACGGCACTCAAAGTCCAAATAATGCTAAATACGAAGATGCATTTCCAAATGATTGAGGTTAATATTTCTACATCGAAGACAAAACCAAATAGCCCTATCCACGTAATAATAGACACTACAAAATCAAACTTTTGAATTGGTGTTTGAAACATCCCTCTTATTAATGAAGTAATAGTTAATATCGCTACAATTACTAAATAAATTTTCCACAACATAATGATAAGCTCCTGTTCAATTTTTCACTTTCAATAAACCATACTTAATAAATAAGCTGGCATTATATTTTTCATAGAAATAATACAACGGATAACAAAATAAGAAGAAAATAAGTACGGTTGGTACATTGTCTATAATAGAAAAATATTTTCCTAGCAATTCTTTAGTGCTCTCACCAATCATAATAAACAGTGGGATTATACAAATTGCCGCTAATATTAAACATGGCGTTATCCTTATTTCTTTCAGCTTCACCTTACAATGTGGACACCTTAATGAAAAAAGATGTGGGATGTCGATAATATGTTGTGCAGTAATATTTCCTTCACACTGTGGGCATACAATTGTTTCTTTCATTTATAACTTCTCCTTTCTACTCACAAAAAAAAGCTCTATCGAATAGAGCTCTTTTTTCGCCTAATATACATTACTTTTGCGTATAACCAAGTAATACTGTAAATAAGCTTATGTATAAAAGCAATACTACTTTCTCCCTTAAAAAAAGAAACTGAATAAATACCGACGATACTTCGACAATTTCCTCGGAAATATTTCCTTTCCCCACATAATTTGATACACTACATATGAACAGACACTTGTATTACATAAACTAAAATAATAACTTACTGTACAAATTAAAAAGCACATTCTTCATATAAAGAATGTGCTTTTATTTCATTAACGCTTAATCCAAACAGCACCTGCAGACTTATCCTCTGCTTGTCCAACAACTTGGAATTTAAGACCAAGATTTGGCACTTTTCGTCCTGCATCAGCAATTTGCTTGTTACTATATACTTTTGAATCATCAAATGTTGTAACACCTTGTAATCCAGTATAATTAAACTGTCCACGTGTTAATGAATTTACACTCCATGCTGGTGTTTGATCAAATGAAAATGCAGCGTCTGCAATTTGCATACCTGTATTACCGTACGCTGGTTTCCCGTTCAAATTACCAACAAACGCTTCTGGATGAGAGTCTACAACACCAAGGAATCCTTCACCTGGATGCACGCCAACCCAGTTATCTTTGAAACTATCATCTGCATACCAAACGACAAGACCTGTATTGTATACCGGACCTCTTCCTGCTTTTAATCCATTATCTGATCCAGCGTAGTTTCTCCACTCTAAATAATAATAATGAGGTTTCTTTTCTGTCCCATCAGAAACAACGAATCCATTTAACTGCATTTTTGACTGTCCTTCTGCATCATCAGAAAATACTACTTGGCCATCAACTGTTACATTTACACTATCCATTGCGAAGCCTTTATATGTTAAAGCCGGATCTGTAATGTAGTCGAATTGTAGTTTCACTTTCTTTCCTTTAAATTGACTTAAATCGTATGATTTATCAATCCATTTTCCATCGGTTGTATCTTTATCTCCTTGGACTACTTTTTCTCCAAGTCTATCAATTAATATTTTCGTTCCATCTTCCGTTACTGCATGTACTTCAACAAAATCGCACTCTGCTTCTAACTCATAATTTGCTTTATAATCGAATTTTGCATTTGTTCCTTTTGTTAAATCAAAGAATGGTGTCTCTAGTGTTGTGTGCATATCATCTCCTCTTGTACTATAATATGCATGCTTTCCAAACTCAGGTTTAATCGTTTCAACACTCTTACCTGGCAAATTAACACGTACAACACCTGGACGATTTGATTTCGTAACACTTTGATCAATATATGTAGGAATTCCTACACCACGCTTAATTTTATCGTAATCTACTTCTAAAATTTTTGCCCAGTTGCCACCCATATTCTTTTGTAAGAAGTCTTTATTTTGTGGTGAAAAACTAGTCGGCTCTGTTCCTGCAATTTTTCCTGTCCAACTGCCTCCACTCATTAATGACCAAGCTTCAACAGGTGATCCAGCTCCAGTATATTTCGTATCATATTCATCCGGTAAACCAAGGTCATGTCCAAATTCATGTGCAAACACACCTACAGCGCCATCTTCTGGTTCAATTGTGTAATCATGCGCTGCTACTTTTCCACCAAAGTAATCTACCTTTGATTTTGTCCCTTCAATCGCTACTGGATCTGTAGCTAATTTTGAACGATGTGACCAAATTGCATCATCACCTAATTTACCGCCACCAGCTTCTTGACCAACACCAGAATGAATTACCATTAAATGATCAATTACACCATCAGGTTCATTTTGATTCCCATCGCCATTTGTATCATATCTATCGAATTGATCAAACTGAGATAAGTCTAACCCTTTCTCAGCAGCTGCATGTAAAGCTTCCTTCACTAAATCACGTGCACCTTTTGGACCTTTATTATCGTGACCACTACTACCATCAGCTCCATAATCAGATGCTTTTCCTGGAACAGTTAGCCACTCCGTTACATATCCGTCTGTCGTATAGCTACCGCCAGACTGCTCTTCATAATATTGCTTAAATGTTTTTACTTTCGAACCATCAAATAATGTATAAGGCTCATTACCAAACAACATCTTTTGATAATGTTCTCTACTAAAGTCTTTCGAATACATATAACCTGGTGTTTGATTAATATTATTATGTTTATAATCACTAAATTCAACGAGTAGCACTAATACTTTATCAGATCGAACAGATCCCTTATATGGAGCTTGCTTTGCCTTGGAAGTTGGAACTTGTCCATTCAATTGCTTTTTATTTGGTTCCGGTTTTTGCTCAGGGCTAACATTTTTTTCAGCCTTCTTTACGTTCTCCTTTTCTTCCATCTTTTTCTCTTTTACCTTTTTCACGAAATCAGATGCTTCTTTTGCCGTATCCTCTGGAAGAATTTCTTTATTCGCTTGATCTCCTTGCTTCTTTTCAATATACTGCTCAACAGCTTTTTTCGTCTCTTCTTTAGAAGATGCTGGATTAATTGTTCCTCTTTCTTTCAGCGCTTCCGCTAAACGATCTTCTTGAATTAAATTGTAATCAATTGGTGTTGTAGACACATTATCTTTTTCTTTCGCTGGCGTTTCTGCGTATGCTAACGGAGCACTCATTACAGATGTACATCCGATAATTGCCGCAATTGCTAACGTTGATAATACTTTAAATGGAGCTTTTCTTTTCATCCTCTTTCTCTCCTTTTATAAAACTTAAAATTCAGATAAATAAGTGCATTTAAATCGAAATCCCGGCTTCCTGCCCTCCCTATATAAAAAGGCATAATTCTATAAACGTTAAGCTTTCTGTTATAGAATCATGCCCTCCAGTTTTCTGGTCAGACCCTCTATCTTTTTATCCCACTATTTGCTAGGCAGTAAGACTCCCACCTCAAAATTCAGCGAACCCGAGGAAGTTAAGTGGAGCTAACTGCCCGTAAAAGCCCAATTGGCGAGGGCTAATAATCCGGTGGGGGATGAACAACCCCCACCACTGATTAAAGTGTTACTTTATATCGAAATATAAAAAATAAAGAGTGATTTGTATATATTAAATAGCTTATATTAAAAATTTAAAAGACAATATGCAAAATTGCATGAAAATTCCTTCAAATAAAAAAAGAACCCTAGTCAATTAAACTAGGATTCTCGATTTCATATTATTTCTCTTGTGTTTTTTCCCAATCAGCTAAGAATTTCTCAATCCCCTGATCTGTTAATGGGTGCTTCACTAATGAAGCAATTACGTTTGCTGGGATTGTTGCAATATGTGCACCATTTAGTGCTGCGTCAGTTACGTGAACGCTGTGACGTACAGATGCTGCAATGATTTCTGTTTCAATGCCGTGAATTGCAAAGATTTCTGCGATTTGGCGAATTAAGTCCATACCGTTATGACCGATATCATCTAGGCGACCTAAGAATGGTGAAACGTATGTCGCACCAGCGCGAGCTGCAAGTAATGCTTGAACTGCTGAGAATACTAATGTAACGTTTGTACGAATTCCTAAATCTGAAAATGCTTTTACTGCTTTTAAACCTTCCGTTGTCATCGGTACTTTTACAACAACGTTTGGAGCAATCTTCGCTAATTCTTTACCTTCTTCAATCATTTTATCAGCTTCTAAGCTAATTACTTCTGCACTTACAGGTCCTTCTATAAAGCTGCAAATTTCACGAATACGCTCATGGAAATCTACGCCTTCTTTTGCTACAAGTGATGGGTTTGTCGTTACTCCAGCTACTACGCCTAATGCATTTGCCTCTTTAATTTCGTTAATGTTTGCTGTATCAATAAAGAATTTCATTTGTTATTCTTCCTTCCTAATTTTCATTTTATATTTATTTATTTTTTTTAATAAGCTCTAATTCAATCGGAATAGATTTGTCCACTTTTTTACCTTGTGTTATTTCTTTTGCTGTTTGCATCGCCTTCTCTCCGATTAATTCCGGTTTTTGAGCGACTGTTGCAGCCATACGCCCATCGTTAACCGCTTTCACAGCATCGTCTGTTGCATCAAATCCAACAACTACTACATCCGTTTTCCCAGCAGATTTTAATGCCTCAAGTGCCCCTAATGCCATTTCATCGTTATGAGCAAATACCGCTTTAATATCGCTATTCGCTTGCAAAATATTTTCCATAACAGATAAACCTTTTGCACGATCGAAATCAGCTGCTTGTTTTGCTACTACTTTTAAAGACTTATCAGCTACGTTATGGAATCCTTTCCCACGCTCACGAGCAGCAGAGGATCCAGGGATTCCTTCTAACTCAGCAACGTTCGCTCCCCCGCCAACTAATTCACGAATGTAATCACTAGCCATTTGACCACCTTCGATATTGTTAGAAGCAATGTGCGAAACAACTTTACCTGAATTCGCAACGCGGTCTACTGTAATAACAGGAACATTCGCTGCATTTGCCGCACTTACTGCTGAAGCAACAGCATCTGAATCGGTTGGATTAATAACAACTACGTCGACACCTTTTTGAATTAAATCTTCAACATCGTTCGTTTGCTTTGCTGCATCGTTTTGTGCATCAACAGCAATCAATTCAATGCCACTATCTTTCGCTTTCTTTTCTGCACCTTTTTTCAAAGTCACGAAAAATGGATTGTTTAAAGTTGAAACAGAGAATCCAACTTTAATAGTTTTATTTCGACCTTTATCGCTAGAATCCTTTGCCCATTCTGGTGGTTCCATTGAACAACCAGCAGTAATGACCATAATACATGCAACGAGTATAAGTAACCATTTCTTCATGAACTGCCCCTCCATTACGCTTCTTTTCGACGATCAATTAATACAGCTAGTAAGATTACAAGTCCTTTTACAACTTGTTGGAAGAAAGAAGATACACCTAATAAATTTAAACCGTTATTTAGTACACCGATAATAAGTACACCGATGAATGTACCAACAATCCATCCTCTTCCTCCAGAAAGACTTGTCCCTCCTAATACAACTGCTGCAATTGCATCTAATTCGTAAGAAGTACCCGCAGTCGGCTGTGCAGAATCTAATCGTGATGTTAAGACAATACCTGCAAGCGCTGCCAAGATTCCGGAAAGACCGTAAATCATTACTTTAATTCTCGTAACATTAATACCTGATAGTGCTGCTGCTTCTTCATTTCCACCAATTGCAAATGTACGGCGACCAAATGTCGTTTTCTTCAAAATGAAGTACAGCACTGCGAAAGCGATCATCATTGTAACAGCTGGTACCGGAATACCAAGAAAATAACCGCGGCCAAACATTTGGAACATTAAATGATCACCAAGACCAGTGATCGGACGTCCGTCCATATAAACAAGCGTCAACCCACGAAAAATAGTCATTGTTGCTAAAGTCGCAATAAATGGAGCTACTTTTCCTTTCGCAATGATGATACCGTTTACAATTCCCATTACAAGACCAGCAAGTAGTCCAACTGCCATTGCAAGGAACGGGTCCATGCCACTTGCCATCATTCCAGCAACAAGTGCACTTGATAATGCTAAAATAGAACCTACCGATAAGTCAATACCCCCTGTTAAAATTACAAAGGTCATTCCGAATGCAATAAGCGCATTAATCGATACTTGACGCAGTATATTAAATAAATTTGGAATTTCAATAAATGCTGGATTTAAAGCTGTAATTACGACAATAATTAATACTAAACCGATTAAAGAACCGAGTTGTTGTAATACATTCCCCTTCTTAGCCATCCTTACTCTCCCCCTGTAGCTAGTGCCATTATAGACTCTTGTGATGCCTCATCTTTCCCTAAAATACCGCCGACTTTTCCTTCATGAATAACAAGAACTCTATCGCTCATCCCTAAAACTTCGGGAAGCTCAGATGATACCATAATAACGGCATCTCCTTGTTCAGTAAGCTTATTCATAATAGAGTAAATTTCTTTTTTCGCTCCAACATCCACACCTCTTGTTGGCTCATCTAAAATGAGTAACTGCGGATGAATACCTAACCATTTCGCAATTACAATCTTTTGCTGATTTCCACCAGAAAGAGATTTCACCGCTTGCTCTCCACTAGATGCTTTCACATTAAGAAGTTTCATCATGTCCTCTGTAAACTGTTGTTCTAGTTCGTTACTAAGGACACTTCCCTTTGAAAGACTTTCTAAATTCGGTAACGCTAAATTTTCTCGAATTGAGAAATCTAACACTAATCCTTCAGACTTTCTATCCTCTGTAATGAAAGCAATTCTTTGTCTAATTGCATCTATCGGACTATCAATCTTTACTTCTTGTCCGTTTATAAAAATTTGTCCAGAGTCTAAAGGTTCATATCCAAATATCGCTTTCATAATATCTGTGCGACCAGCTCCCATCAAGCCAGCTACACCAAGAATTTCACCTTTTCTAACTTGAAACGAAACATTTTCAAATTTCCCCTTTTTCGTTCCGTTACGCATTTCAAAAATTACTTCACCAATTTGACTATTTCGCTCTGGGTAACGTTCACCAATGCTGCGCCCCACCATCATACTCACTACTTCATCAAATGACGTTTCCGGAATTAATCTTTTCCCTACATATTCTCCATCACGCAAAATTGTAATAGCATCACATATTGAGAATATTTCTTCCATGCGGTGTGAAATGTAAACGAATGAACCCCCTTCTTTACGTAACTTATTTATAACTGTAAAGAGCGTTTCAATTTCACGATCCGTCAGTGCCGCAGTTGGTTCATCCATAATAATAACGCTTGCGCTTGTCATCAATGCTTTCGCAATTTCAATAATTTGCTGTTGTCCAACTGATAGTTCTCCTGCTAACATAGCACCTTTTACATGTAATCCTAGCTCCGCCAATTGCTGCTGCGCAATCGCGTTCATTTGACGAGTACGTAAAATACCTGTTTTCCCATACATTAACTCTTTACCGAGAAACATATTTTCAGCTACTGTTAAATTTGGCAATATGTTCAGTTCTTGATGTATAAATGCAATGCCGTACTCTTCAGCTTCTTTCGCATTTTTAAAAGTGCGTTCTTGCCCATCAATCGTGACTGTTCCACCATCTTTTGTATATACACCTGTTAAAATCTTCATGAGCGTCGATTTACCCGCTCCATTTTCCCCCATCAATGCATGGACTTCTCCTGCTTCAATCATAAACTGTGCATTCTTCAAAACAGGATTTCCACTGAACGCCTTTGAAATGTTTTTCATTTCAATACGCATTCTCATCACTTCCCTTTATTAAAAAATCACGCCTGCATGTAAAATTACATTGGCATAAGGCGTAGCCTCTCCTGTACGGATAATTGCCTTCGCTTTTTTTGTATTTTCTTTAAATTGTTCATGTGATACATATTCAAATGCTGGTTCTTTTAATTGCAGCTCAATCTCTTTATTTACTTCCGCATTATTGATAATGACTTCTTCTGCTAACGTCACTTTTTCAATTGCCATATCATCAGCTACAACTTGTAATACATCTAAAAAACTCGGCTTTCCAAGTTCAACAGCTAAATCAATTCGCTTTACTCCATCAGGAATCGGTAATCCGCAATCAGCAATTACAAGCGTATCTGTATGTCCGAGTGAAGCCAGGACTGCCGCAATCTCACTGTTTAATACACCGTGCTTTTTCATCCGACAATCACCTGCACTTCACGTACTCTATCTCTCGTTGGCATACCGCCTTGTGCCCCAAGTTTTGTTACAGAAAGGCCTCCAGCAATATTCGCAAAACGAATTGCTTTTTGAAGCGTTTCTCCTTCAGAAAGTGCAACTGCTAACGCACCATTAAATGTATCACCAGCTCCAGTCGTATCCACTACATCAACAGCAATGCTAGGAACATGTAGAATCTCCGTACCATTATGGAAACGAACACCGTTAGAACCTTCTGTCATCAATAGTTTATTTGGATATTTCGCCAGTAAATCTTCAATTGGTGATGTAAAATCATCTAATACAATGCGGCACTCATGTTCATTTGGCGTAATATACGTTGCCTTTTCTAATATGTCTTCTGATAACACTTGTGCTGGCGCTGGATTCAACATAACTGGAATTTTATGTTCTTCGCAAATAGATAGAACATACTTTACTGTTTCAAGCGGAATCTCTAATTGTAGAACAACCATATCAGCTTTTACGAGAAGATCTTTTGAACGATCTACAACCGATTCATTCACAAGAGCATTTGCTCCTTGTACGACAACAATACTGTTATCCTCTTCTGCTAAAACGATATGAGCAATTCCTGTCGTTCTATCTGTAACCGGTACCACATAGTCGATAAAAACACGTTCGTTCTCTAAATTTTTTCTAACTACTGTTCCGTAATCATCATTTCCTACTGCTCCAACCATTGCTACATTGGCACCTAATCTAGCTGCAGCAACTGCTTGGTTCGCCCCTTTCCCTCCTGGGATCGTATGAAATGCTTCACCAATTACTGTTTCTCCTGCTTTCGGCCGTTTCTTTGAAACAGCCACTAAGTCCATTGAAATACTACCTACTACTGCAATATTTGGCATCTGTTTCATCTCCTTACTTCGTTGTATTTCTTTCTATAATTTTAATCGGTAAACGATAGTGTTTCTCTTCCAATGCATTTCCTTCCATTTGCTCTAACAACAACTCTGTTGCAATTTTCCCCATCTCATATATTGGCTGTGCAACAGTTGTAATAGATGGATACATCATTTCTGTTAAAGAAATTCCATCGAATCCGATAATTTGTAAATCGTCAGGAATAGCCATTCCTTTTTGAAGTGCAGCCTTTACAATACCAATTGCAATTAAATCATTCCCAGCAACAATACCATCAATATGCGGGTATTCTTCTAATAATTTCATTGCTACACGCTCACTATTTGCTGGGTCAAATGTACTCTCTGCAATCATATATGAAAGATTATTTTGCGTAATGATATCTACAAAACCTTCAAAACGCTCATTCGCTGTACTTACATCACGTGGTCCACGAATATGTGCAATATGTTTGCATCCTTTATCTATTAACAACCTTGTCGCATCCTGACTTCCTGCATAGTTATCAGCATATACAGTAGGAATACGCTCATTAAACATACGGTCAATCGCAACGACTGGAACTGATAAATTCATGTAATTTATACTATTTTGTGGATTCGTTGCTACAATAAATCCATCTACATTATTTTGTCTAAGTACATCAATGTATTGTTTCTCTTTTTCTAAACTTTCATCAGAGTTACAAAGGACAACTGTGTAACCTTGTTTATGTGCTACATCTTCTACGGCACGTGCAACTTCTGGAAAGAATGGATTCACGATATTTGGAACTACTAACCCAATTAAACGAGATTTTTTATTATATAAAGAACGCGCTACTGTACTAGGTTTATAATCTAGCATTTCAATTGCTCGTTCTACCTTCTTTAACGTATCCTCATGAACATATCCATTTTTATTTAACACTCTGGAAACGGTCGCAACAGATACTCCCGCTAATTTCGCAACGTCTTTAATCGTACTCATTCTCTTTTCTCCTCATTTCATGTAACCGTTTACAGAAAATAATATAACGCATTTATAAAAATACGTCAATCATTTCTCACAAAAAAGCTTTTAAGGTTATACTCAAAAAAGCATCGCCTAATGGCGATGCTTTTTCATTACGTATATGATACAGTTTTTTCTTGTTCTTCTACAGCAGGCTTTTCAGCATCTTTTTTACGATCCGACAGTTTAATTTTCTGTAAGAAAATCGTAAAAATAGCGCCTACTACGATAAATACTAATCCTGTTAAGAATACAGTATGAAGTGAGTCTACTAAAGAATTTTTCAAAATTGGTACGATACTGTTAGCAAATGCTTCTGGCATTTGTTTTAATGCCTCTGGACTAAATAGCATCGAATATAAACCTTGTGGGTCTGTATGAATCATATCTTTAAATTTTGTTACCATTTGTCCCGCTTCTTTCGGGAATGTATCTAATACAGGTACTAACTTATTTGTTAATGTTGTACCTGACGTGTTATTCATAATTGATCCTAAAATTGTAATACCGAATGTCCCACCGATTTGACGGAAAAACTGACTTGATGATGTTACGACACCAAGGTCTTTTTTCGGGAAGCTTTCTTGTAACGCTAATGTTAATGTCGGCATTACAAGACCCATTCCTAAACCGATAACCATCATATAAGAAGTTGCAGTCAGTTTAGTTGTGTGCATATCCATCGTTGTTAATAACCAGAAACCACCAGCCATAATAAGCATACCTGCGATAATTTGTGGTTTTACACCGACTTTTAATACAAGTTGCCCACCAATAATACTCATAACAATCATTGTAATCATCATCGGTGTCATAATCGTTCCCGACTCAGCAGCACTTACTCCTACAATACCTTGCATGAAGAATGGTACGAACATAATCGCACCGAACATTCCGATACTCATAAAGAATCCAATCGCATTAAGTATTGTAAACGTACGGTTTTTAAAGAAATGCATCGGTAAAATTGGTTCTTCAGCTTTCGTTTCAACGATAACGAAACTAACGATACCAATTACAGCTAGTGCAAATAAACCGATAATTTGCCAAGAATCCCATGCGTAATCTTTTCCGCCAAACGTTAACGCAAGTAATAAACTTACAACACCAAGAATCATCGTAAAGATTCCAGCGATATCAATTTTAATTGGTCCCGTTTGTTTATGTGATTTTAATCCCATTGCGATAAAGATTGTTGCTAAAATACCGACTGGTAAGTTAATGTAGAATACCCATCTCCAGTTCACTGCGTCTACAATCCAACCACCAACTTGTGGTCCAATTACAGAAGCAAGACCGTATAACGCACCAAAAATACCTTGCCATTTCGCACGTTCTTTTCCCGTGAACATGTCTCCAATAATAATCATAGCCATCGGCATCATAATACCGCCACCAAGACCTTGAATACCACGGAAAATAATTAATTCTGTCATACCATTTGCCATACCACATAACGCTGAACCAATCATAAAAATAACTAGCCCTGTTATATATACGTTACGACGCCCAAGTAAATCCGCTAATTTTCCTGCAATTGGTACGACTGTCGTTGATGTTAACATATAAGCTGTTGTTAACCATGTCATTAAGCTTAGTCCGCCAAGTTCACCAACGATACGCGGCATCGCTGTACCAACGATTGTTCCGTCTAACGCAGCAAATAGCATCGCAATTACTAAACCAATTAACAACAACTTTCTATTTGTATTGCCTTGTTGCTCCATGTAATCTCCTCAATTCCTCTTATTTATTCTCTTTTTTCTCTTGTGTCCCGCAAATAATGGTTTCTAACTTTTCAAAGAGGCGCAACAAATCTTCTCGTTCTTGTAATTCTAATTGTGAAAAGTATTTTGCGATATGCTCATTACGAGCTGCCATCGCCTCTTTTACTGTATTTTTCCCCTTTTTCGTTAGCTCAATGACAACAACACGGCGATCATTATCATCGTGATAACGCTCTACTAACTCATGATCAATTAAACGGTCGATCATTACTGTAATGGCGCTCGGTTTTACGTACATTTTCTCCGCCAATTGTGTCGCTCTTGAAGCTCCGTAATGATCTAAAATCTTTAAAATATAAAATTGCGGTGGTGTAAGTCCTGATGCTTGCATTTGTTCCAATAGCTCTGTTTGCATTTTCTTTCCTATAGCGAATGTAAGAGCTTGAATCTTATCAATATGAGTCATATCATTTGGCATGTTATCCACCTCTTATTTAAACAATAAAATATTTAACGTATTTAAATATTAATCCCACGAACAAAATCCGTCAATACCTTTTATTCATAAAAACGTTTACATTTTTGTCACAAAGTTGTATAATTTTCGTCGAAGTTAATATTGACAGTCACGGAGAATCGGAGTATACGGCTATGAATCATAAAAAAGGGAACTTTTTTATATTTCATGGCCTTTTTATATTCTCTCTGTCTTAAACGCTTCCAATTAATTAGGGGAGGATTTTCATTTTATGTTTTTCACACAATTATTTAAACCTGCGCCCCATGCAGAACGCTTACCAGCTGATCGCATTGATAGCGAATACCGTAAATTACGTTTACAAGTATTTTTAGGTATCTTCATCGGTTATGCAGGTTACTACTTTGTTCGAAAAAACTTTTCACTAGCAATGCCATACTTAATTGAACAAGGCTTTAGTAAAGGGGAACTTGGGGTTATCCTTTCAGCAGTATCTATCGCTTACGGACTAAGTAAATTTCTTATGGGTATCGTATCCGACCGTTGTAATCCTCGCTACTTTTTAGCAGCTGGGCTATTTTTATCAGGTATCATTAATATTATTTTCGGCTCATTTTCTTTCATTACAACGAGCATTATACTTATGTTTGTACTTCAGTTTTTAAATGGCTGGGTACAAGGGATGGGATGGCCTCCTTGTGGTCGTACGATGGTTCACTGGTTCTCTATTAGTGAACGTGGTACAAAAATGTCTATTTGGAACGTCGCTCATAACGTCGGCGGCGCACTTATGCCTTCTCTCGTTACATTAGGCTTATACTTCTTTGCAAATGACTGGAAAAGTATATTTTACTTCCCAGGTATTCTTTCAATTTTAGTTGGTATTTATGTATTAATTACGATGAGAGATACACCCCAATCTTGTGGATTACCGTCTATTGAGGAACATACTGGCGAATATCCATCAGGTGAAAAAGTGAAAGATCGCGAACGCGAACTTTCGGTAAAAGAAATTTTATTTAAATACGTACTAAACAATAAATTTTTATGGTACATCGCTATCGCGAACGTTTTCGTATATTTCGTACGTTACGGCGTTGTAGACTGGGCTCCTACTTATTTAGTAGAGGAAAAAAGCTTTACTCATAGTAGCTCACGTACAGCTTACGCTCTATATGAATGGGCTGGTATTCCAGGTACACTTCTTTGCGGATGGATGAGCGATAAACTATTTAAAGGACGCCGCGCACCTGCTGGTATTTTATTTATGGTCGGTGTATTCATTGCCGTTCTTGTTTACTGGCTAAATCCTGCTGGTCACCCAATCATTGATAGTATCGCACTTGTTTCCATTGGATTTTTAATTTACGGACCTGTTATGCTAATTGGTCTTCACGCACTTGACTTAGCACCAAAGAAAGCTGCTGGAACTGCAGCAGGCCTAACTGGTTTCTTCGGTTACCTAGGCGGAGCTACTTTTGCTAGCGCAGCTATGGGCTTTATTGTAGATGCATTCGGATGGGATGGCGGATTCATTTTATTACTTGTATCTTGCGTACTTGCAATGTTCTTCCTTGCCCTTACTTTAAATACAGGATCTGCAAAGTCAAAACAAGCTTAAAAAAAATATAAATATGTAAACAAACATAAAAATAGCTCTTAGCGTTTATTCTATACGCTAAGAGCTATTCTTTATTTACAGCACTTTTCTTACTAGCTATAACAATCAATTCCTTCCCTACTATAAAATTAAAAAATTTGATGAAATACCTTTATTAATACAGCTAACGTAACAGATGCAGCAAATCCCCCTAAACAAATTAAGCTTACCCCTTGACTATATGATAAATTTTGAAATGATTTCATACCTTCCATCCTCCCTATCTCCCCTTTGATAATTTTATTTTACCAATGGGAAAATTTTCATAACATCGATTTTCCTAACAACAAACTTACAAATTTGTAAGTTAACATCTTTTCAACTTATATATCTAGTATTTCCACAAAAGGATGTCATTTATACATAAAAAAAGACCTCGGGTATCCCAAAGTCTTAGTTACGTGCTATTTCATTTTATTTTATAATCATTACTGGACATTTCACTCGTTTTGCTATTTTATGACTTACGCTACCAAGCATCATTTCTTGTAATGTATTTAATCCTCTGCTCCCAGCAATAACAAGATCTATATCCCCTGTATTTACATATTGAACGAGCGTATCACCAGGATCACCATGCAGAATCGTAAATTTATAAGAAATCTTCTCTTCCTTTAATAATCCTTCAATCTCTTTTAATTTATCTTTCCGACTAGCTGATATTGTTTCAAAATCTGTTTGTCCGTGTATAATATCTGATTTTGCTGTTCTATTATCTACGACATATACAATTTCAACATTTGCTTCTTCACTACATTTCGCAATATGTATTGCATGCTCCGCTGCCCGAAGTGCATGTTCAGAACCATCACATGCTAATATGATTTGTTTGTACATATGCTGAATCCCCTTTTCATTATCTTACTCGTATTATAATACAAAAGCCCCTTTTTTGTTTTTTAAAAGGGGCTAATAAATAGTATAAGATTAAAAAATCATAGTCCTTTAGCCAGCAATCCTTTTATTATAAGCCGCTAAATTTGTAACGAGCTTCGAACTACGTTCATTTAATCCCGTTATACTTACTTTTACACCAATCTGTTCATACTTTATGATAACTTTATCAATTGCGGCCACTGCTGAATCATCCCATACGTGTGCATGAGTAAAGTTCATTTCAATTTCTTTTACATCTTCATTAAATGAAAAAGCATTTATAAAATCTGCCGTAGATGCGAAGAATAGTTGGCCATGAATTTCGTATATTTTCTTATTTTCAATATATAAATGTTTCACGTGAATCTTTGCCATGTTGAATGCAAATAAAACAGCACTAATTACTGTCCCAATAATCACGCCTAATCCTAGATTGTGGGTGATAAGAACAACGAAAACCGTTACGATCATGACGAACGCATTTCCTTTTGGCACTTTATGAATCGTCGCTACAGAGTTCCAATCAAATGTTCCAATTGAAACCATAATCATAACTGCAACTAAAGCTGCCATCGGAATATGAACAACATAATCACCTAAAACAAATAGTAATACGATTAAAAATCCGCCCGCTACAAATGTTGATAAACGCCCTCGTCCACCTGACTTAATGTTAATAACAGATTGGCCAATCATTGCACATCCTGCCATTCCTCCGAAAAATCCAGCAACAATGTTCGCAATCCCTTGTCCACGTGCCTCTTTATGTTTATTACTTTCTGTATGTGTCATATCATCTAAAACCGAAGCAGTTAATAAAGACTCTAGTAAGCCAATAATTGCAAGCATAACTGCGTATGGCAAAATAATACCTAATGTCTCAAGTGTAAACGGAACATCAGGAATACTAAAGAACGGTAATTCTTTCGGTAAGCTTCCCATATCCCCTACTGTTTTCAACTGTAATCCACTTATAAGCGCAATGCTTGTCACAATAATAATTGAAATAAGTGTAGACGGCACAGCCGTTGTAATACGTGGAAATAAATATATAATTGCAAGTCCTAATGCGACAAGCGCATACATTTGCCAAGTTGCATTTTTAAACTGCGGCAATTGCGCTGTAAAAACTAAAATTCCAAGTGCATTTAAAAAACCACTCATAACAGATTTCGGAACAAACTTCATAAATGAGCTCAGTTTGAACACACCAAAAATAATTTGGACAATACCTGTTAATATTGTCGCAGCAAATAAATATTGCAAACCGTGATCTTTAACGAGCGTCACCATTAATAATGCCATTGCACCTGTTGCAGCTGAAATCATCCCAGTTCTTCCACCAACAAACGACATGGTAACCGCAATACAAAAGGCTGCGTATAATCCAACAGTCGGATCCACGCCTGCAATAACAGAGAAAGCAATCGCTTCAGGAATTAACGCTAAAGCAACAACAATTCCTGATAGCACATCCCCTTTCACGTTGGAGAACCAATCATTTTTTATCGTTTGAAACAAAATACCACTCCTCTACTCTTCTATCATTTGATTTTCTCCATAAGAAAATCATGCCGACTGCACGAAGGCTATTATATAACGAGTAAAGGATATTGCGCTATGTAAAAGTTTCCTAAAAAAAGACGCTATCTTCGTAGCGTCTTTTCTCGTTTCATTAATGTCCACCGTGACCTTGACCACTTTCTTGAACAATCTCTAATCTCTCATCTAATATTCCTTGTGTTTCAAATGAAATATTACTCGTACTGCCTAAAAGGAAACCATGGTTATATGGTCCCAGTGTTGGGTCATCTTTAAACTTCGGCTGAATACTAGCAAGGAAGTCATAAACTGGTTGTGAAGCTTTACCTTCCTCTAGCAAGACAACAGGTGCGTGTTTACCCATATGTGAAAACGGTGCTCCTGCAATTGCTAAGTCTGGTGTTTCGCTTGAAACAAATGACAAACCGTGACCTGGTTTTGTGAATCCCCAGCCGAACTTTGTTTTTTCATCTTTAAACTTCGCAAATGCGATAGAATTTTCTAGTGGAGTCTCTCCACTAATACGCGTTACTTTCCCATATTTACTTAACTCTCGTTCTACTTCTTTTGAAACGATTTTCTCTGGTCCTAACACATATATATTCGCTTTATCTTTTCTCATCTTTAACGCCTCAATTGTCGCTTCTGGCACTTTATTCTTTTCTGTATAGAGTAGTGGCTCTGGCATATGAGAAATCCAGTTTACTGCTGGTGTTGTATACAAACGTCCTTCTTCTTCAGACGAACCGACAATAACGCTATTTGGATAGCTTCCTGTTATATCGGCATATTCTTTATCAACATCTTTAGCAAATATAGCTGGATCTGTTTCTTTTATTTGCTTTACTTTATATTCTTTTAATTGCTCAAGGATAGATGCACCTACATCCCCCATCACCATAATTTGTGTTCCATCTTTCGTTCCGAGCGGATTTAATCGTTTTATTTCTTTTAACGTCATTTCAGGTACCTTTTCTTTTTCTATAAATAAAATCGGCCCATTATTCGGATGGTGAATAAGATCCGCACTCGCAATACCTAATTGCCACTCATTTACTGGTACTAAAATAATAGCGCCTGGCTGATTCTCTTTATGCGTTGCTGGCCATATCGTTTGCGAAGTTAGTACTGCCATTTGCAATGGATCATTTGTATTTAATCTCGTTACGTTTTTTAAACTTGTCGTTAATAAATCATTCGATGCCCCTTTATTCATTTCTTTCGGCGCAGTTACCTCTTGATTCATTTTCATTTCCTTTTGCTCTGTTTTCTTCTCTTTTGTAGTTTCATGATTTTTATGTTCCATATCATTCGTCTGCCCACATGCAGCAAGACCAACTGCTGTAATTATTGTTATCCCAAAAACTCGGGTCACTTTTTTCACTATACCGCCTCCGTATCAATCGTTTTCGAGCCAATATCATTACCTAAATTAGAATTTCACCTTTACAATAACAAGCAATTCTGAAGAAATTATGCAGATGCATGATAATCTGCACCATTTCTTCATGATTTTGACTTACAATTTAAGTAATAACTAAAAATGCGGAGGTACTCTATGGTCGATATACTACTCGTAGATGATGAACCGAGAATGCTTGAATTATTAACGCTGTATCTTACTCCAATTGGATATAACTGCGTATGTGCGAGTTCAGGAGAAGAAGCTATTTTACATATAGAAAACCGAAACTTTAAATTTGTTTTACTCGATATTATGATGCCAAAGATGGACGGGTGGGACACGTGCAAAAAAATCCGCTCATTTAGTAACGTTCCTATTATTATGGTTACCGCTCGTGATCAAACAGTAGATGTCGTCCAAGGATTAAAACTCGGAGCGGATGATTACGTAACGAAACCTTTCCATGAAGAGGAACTTTTCGCAAGAATTGAAGCTGTTTTAAGGCGCACAAATGAACATAAACAAATCCAATATCACGGCATTCTATGGGATGAGGCGAAGCACTTTGCTTCTGTATATAATGAAGAACTTCTTCTCACACCAATCGAATTCTCTTTACTCGGATTATTTTTACGCCATGTAAATTATGTATTAAGCCGTGATCAGCTCATTGAACGAATTTGGGGATTAAACACAAATACCGAAGATCGCACAGTCGATTCACATATTCGTAATTTGCGTGATAAATTGCGAAAAGCAAATTTCCCTATTGATCATCATTTAAAAACTGTGTACGGGGTAGGTTACAGGTGGGTTGATACCGAATATTTAGGAGCGAAACGATGAAGCGAATTTCTATTCAATTCGGATTTTATTTTTTAATTGTTACACTTTTAATCGAAAGCGTCCTCTTTGTTTTGCTCTATTATAGTCTTGTAAACAATAGAGTGAATGAAGAAATGACTGCTCTATTAAAACGAGGAAATAGTCATCGAGATGTACTTGAAAAATATTATGATAAACAAACAATCTCTCACGTTGCATTAATGGAGTCTGAAGCTGAAACTACTGTTGTTATTACAAATGCAAATAAAGCAGTACTAGCTAAATCTAACGAAATAAACACGACTATAAAAAATCATATTAGTGGAATGCAAACTCGAACCGACCATAACGGAGCTATTATAGAAAATCATTGGAAAACATCTAATTATATTTGTACAGTTAGCCCCATTGTAGTGGGTGGAAAACATGAGGGCTATGTGTACATGTTTCTTGGAACTGAATCAATTGAAGAGATGGTTAATAGGCTAACAAAACAATTCATTATTGCCGGTATCATCACATTTCTACTAACAGCCATCACCATTTTTCTATTATCCCGTTTATTAACAAAGCCATTGTTACACATGAAACATGCCACTGAAAAAATGAGTAAAGGTGATTTATCCGTTTCATTAACGACTACTCGAAATGATGAAATTGGTGAACTCGCACAATCTATTCAAACGCTCGCAAATGATTTACATTATATGAAAACGGAAAGAAGTGAATTTCTAGCAAGTGTTGCTCACGAATTACGTACACCTTTAACATACGTAAGAGGTTACGCTGACATTGCCTTAAAAGACAGCACACCTCCTGAACAACGTTTACGATATTTATCTATAATAAAAGATGAGTCTGATTATATTACGAACTTAGTTCAAGATTTATTTTCACTCGCTCAAATGGAACAACATAACTTTTCTATTCAAGTAAAGGAAGTACATTTACACACTTTCCTTACTCGCATAGCCGAAAAAGTAAACGCCATGTATAAAGAAAGACACATTAAAGTTTCTTTCACTTGTCCTCCTACACTGTTAGTCAACTTAGATGAACAGCGATTCGAACAAGTGATAGTGAACATTTTAAATAACGCTTATAGACATTCAAAAGAGCATTCTCATATCAACATTTCTGTTACAGAAGAATATAAGCATATTTCCATCACCATTGAGGACGACGGTGAAGGTATTCCCCCTGAAGACCTCCCTCACATTTTCGACCGCTTTTATCGTGTTGATAAAGCAAGAACACGATCTACAGGTGGAACCGGTTTAGGGCTTTCTATCGTGAAGGAAATCGTAGAACTACACGGCGGGAATATTACAGTCATAAGTGAAGTTGATCATGGATCTTGTTTTACAATTTCATTGCCATCTATAAAGAAACACGACTACTATGAGTAGTCGTGTTTCTTTATCCTTTAAGATTTCACTTTATAATATAGATTTACAAACTGTCCAAAACATTTCGTATCTGTTAAAGTTAAATTGATTTCCGGGTTCTTGTCTTGAAATAACGGAACTCCAGAACCTAATATATGCGGTGTAATCGTGACAACATATTCATCAATTAGATTATTCTTAAAGAACTCTCTTAATAAACTCCCTCCACCAACCATCCATATTTTAGATCCTTCCTGCTCTTTCAACCTTTTCGTAAACTCCACTACATCTTCATTTACAAACTCCACGTGTTCGTTTGAACCTTTTTCCGAGTTAGAAAAAACATAACATTTTTTATCTACATACGGGAATGTTTCCGTATGCTCTACTACATAATCGTACGTTCTTTTTCCCATAATTATTGTATCAATCGTTTCGTACATTTCTGTATAACCGTTGTCTCCCTCTCCTTCCGTTTCCATTAACCACTGTAAATCGTCATCTTCTTTCGCAATAAATCCATCTAAGCTCGCCGCAATAAATAAAACAATTTCACGTGACATATTTTTTCCTCCTTACGTTTCATCTTGATAAAATTATGATGTAAGCAATATACTAACAGTAAAACATGACAATTAATGTCATATTAAAAAGAAACAGGTGGTATATTTGTCAAAAGCTAAACGCTTATTAGATATTCTTATATTTGCTTCTGCGAAAAAAACATTTACAGCGCAAGAAATAGCTGATGAATTTAATATTTCCGTTCGTACTGTTCATAGATACATTTTAGATTTAAGTGATATGGGGTTGCCTATTTATGCTGAACAAGGTCGTAACGGAGGATATAAAGTATTAACGAATAGGGTCATTCCGCCTATTTTATTTACCGAAGAAGAAGCCGTATCCATCTTTTTTGCTTTTCAATCTTTAAGCTACTATCGAGACTTGCCTTTCAATACAGAAATCAATTCTGTTACTCATAAACTGTATAGCTCTCTTCAAAACGATGCGAAAGCGAAAGTTGATAAAATCCGCTCTTATATCGCCTTTTGGAATCCTAAGAGAACAATTGATACACCACTTTTAAAAGAAGTGTTAACAGCGGCTATTGAAAATAAAAATTTACACTTTCAATACGAATCTAAATCAGGGATAAAAACAAAACACGTTCACCCTATCGGTGTATATGCTCACGATAGTTTATGGTATTTGCCATCCTATGACTTTAGCAGGCAGAAAGTATTACTGTATCGTGTTGATCGTATTCTTTCTATACTATCCACGGAAGAAAACGAAGATACTTTTATGAATTTAGAAGAATGGTTTGCCTCTAACTCTAACGTAATAAACATTCCTACTCAGTTACATGTTTTACTCACAACCGAAGGCGTACGCCAATGTAAAAGCGTTCCTTACCTTGAAGAGTTCATTGAAGTAAACGAAGATGGGACGGGGTATATACATTCAACAATTGATAAAAGTGAAATCCATTTTATTACTCCTTTATTTTATAGACTAGGAAAAGATGCAAAAGTTTTAGAACCAAAAGAATTGATAGATGGTTTACGTATACGTGCGAAAGAAGTTTTACATATGTATGAAGACTAAAAAGATGCTAAATATAAGCAGCTTTTTAGTCTAGTTATTCCTATTGTTTTATTATTGACGAATATCGAACCACCAACGATTTTTCGCATTCATATTCTCCATCCCACTAAACCCACTGTAACGGAAAGCATCAAGGAAGATTGAATCTAGCTTATCCTCATCTACAAAATAACCTAAGTTAACTTTTACCCTTTGTCCTGGTCGGATACTGCCAATATTGTAAAAACTTTTTCCGTCTCCATGAGGTTCTAAATAATCAACTTCACCCGTCATAATATTTCTTTCTGCAACTCCATCTTTCCCAGCATAATTCCATACATTACCTTTAGATTTAAGCACTTGTATGGATGGAGTCATATAAATTTCTTCTGTTGCCTGTTTACCTATATTTTTCACTGTTGTTGTCAGGTAGACAAATTTAGGATGAACTAATTTTGATTCTACTAATTGATCAATTGAATCTTTACCATTTCCAATTTTATATTTGTCCCGTTTATATGGTATCAATTGTCCCCCTTGATCCAAAGCTTGATTCTTGCTTAGTATCCCTAAGCCCATTTCATTAAAGTTCTCTTGTTTAAAGTCTTTGATTGAATCAAAGACTTCAACTTTTTCTATCACATATTCAACTTGGCTGTCATCCATCGTTATCGTTACTGGAACCTTTTGTCCTACATGAAATAGTCGTTTGCTATCTTTTTTCAAAGGAATCACCTTAGTTTTTTTAGGTTCATCTGCTTTGCTAAAACGATTTTCATCATATTCTACTATATGTGATGCCTTTTCTTTTGACGTAGGCTCAAGTGAAATGCTCCCTAACACTTCCATCATTTGTTCTTCGTTTACATCGTATCCAATATAACTTTCTAACATAATCCCTTCTTTCTCAAAAAAGAAAAAGACCTTTCTGTCAAACATTACATTGTTGTTTCCTGTTTCTTTATGGACAATTACTGCTTTCCTACCATTTATCTCTTTTTCTTCGTAACTTTTCGAATACAGAGTTTGAAAATCTGTATTTTCCCCTATCCTCCGAAGAGCGAATGAAAATCCCCCCATTGCGTAGTTATCTTTAAATGAATATTTCATAGCACTGTCATCAATTGCTTCCATATTTTCTGGCAATTTACCAATCTTCAACTTATACCACTTATCACTCTTTTTCGAATCCTTATTTGTTACTGAAACATTTACTTCGTAATTTTGTTTTTGGACAATCATATTATAGACTTTCACTGCCCCAAAAACTGTTGTCGGCATGCCAATCAATAAGCAAGTAGCAGCGATTAACATACGATGTTTTTTACGCTTTTTCTGCGGTTGTCCATCTTTTAGCTTCATTTCCTCCATAAACAATTTCTTTTTGCGCGTATATGTATGTGAAAATTCATGCTGTTCTTCGAGTTTATCAAAATCATCTAAAGCAATTTTTTCAGCAAGTTCATATATTTCTTTGGAGTTCTTTGAATTCGTCATGTTGTATACCTCCTATCATATTTTGAACTCGTTTTCGAGCGCGTTCAAACTGCTTGCGGACATTCGCCTCCGTTATCCCCATGACACTTGAAATTTCTTGATACGTTAAGTTATAGAAGACTTTGTACTTAAACACCTGTCTGTTAGATTCACTTAATTCCTTTAGCAATGTATCAATTTTAACCTCAGACATTTTACGTTTTTCCCACTCTTCAACATTTTCATCTACTGTTTCTATTGATTCTCTTTCAAATTCTTCTAAGAATGTTTCATGTCGTTTATTTTTCCGATAACTATCAATCGCCTTGTTTTTCGCGACCCTCAAAATGTAGCGTTTAAGCTCTTGAGTAGCCAAGCTATGGAGTTTTTCCAAGTTCTTATAAAGAGTAATAAACGTCTCTTGAACCGCATCTTCAGCCTGCTGAATATTATTTAAAATAGAATAAGCCACATAATAAATTTTTTGTTCGTACAACTCATATAGCTCTTCCATCTTTTCATAATCGTTGTTTGTAACTTTCATATAATTCCTCCTCTCACTCTATATAACGAATGAGCGATATACTTTGTGACACTGCAAAATCTTTTTATAGATAAAATTTAATAATAGAATAAACAAAAGCCCAATTTCTCTATTGTAACTGAGAAATTGGGCTTTTTTATATTATAATTTTCCTGACTGTTCCATTAAGAACATCACTCTTATGCCTTTTCAGTAAGTATTATTTGCTCTATCGCTTCTTTTAACAATGTCTTTGTTTCTTCAAAATTATGATTCTTCTTTTCCTCCGGTTGTACCGTATAAAACTCAGCAAACGAGCGCTCTTTATATCTCGGTACGACATGCATATGGTAATGTGTTAACTCGTTAAAAATTCCACCATTTTGGCAAATTGTAACTCCATCTGGTTTATATAATGACTTAATCGCTTTTACAATAAGCTTAGAAGCATCCATAATCGATTTTGCTACAACATCATCTAATTCGTCCACTTCTACAACATGATGCTTTGGCACAATTAAAATATGTCCTGGATAGAAAGGGGCATGATCTAAAAAACATGTTACATATTCATTTTCATATACTTTATATATTTTTTCCTCTTTGTTTGCTAATTTACACCCTAAACATTCCATTAAATTTCTCCTCTTTCTAAAACATAAAAACGTGAGAGCCGTAGTCTCACGTTTTTATGTTTCACCCTATTAATTCAATTGTTTCCGTAACTTTTATACTATCTTTTACAGATTGAACAATCGTACAATTTTTCACTGCAAGCTGTAACGCCTTGTCCAACTGCTCTTCTGTAATGTTTTGTGCTTTGATTTTATAGTGCAAATGAACACTTTCAACTGGTTTTGATAATGCTTCACTTCTACCAATTTCAGTCTCAATTGTAAACGTATCATATGTAATACGTTTCTTTTCTAAAATTGTTCGAAAGACAATTGCACTACACCCTGCGATAGAAGAAACGAGTAATTGTAACGGTGAATACCCGTTTTCTTTTCCAATCGCTAATTGACCATATGATAAATCTGCCTCTATATCATCGTGTTTGATTGTTAGTTTCATTTGTATTTTCCATCTCCACTTTCATCGGTTTCTGCCGTTTCTTACTCATATAATAATATATGTAGCAGAAAATGATAAATGGAATACCACAGTATAACGCCATTCTTTGTTCTGGAATAAACGCTAAACTAATAACAACGATACTATTTGTAATTAAAGCTAAAATAGGAACAATTGGATATAACGGTGTTCTATACTTTAAGTCCTCTAACTTTCCTCCGCCTTTTATATACTGACTTCTAAAGCGAAGTTGCGATAGAGCAATAATGATCCAACTTGAAACAGCCGATAAACCAGCTATAGATAATAAGTACATGTATACTGTATCTTCTGCAAGGAAACTTGTGAATAGAGATAATCCAGCTACCGCAATCGTTACGACTAGCGCTGTAATTGGAATACCACGTTTATTTACTTTCTTGAAAGAAGTTGGTGCCATCCCTTCATTTGCAAGTGACCATAATATACGCGTTGCTGCATATAATCCTGAATTCGCTACAGATAATAAAGCAGTAATAATAACGAAGTTCATAATATCAGCTGCATACGGAATACCGATTTTATCAAATACGACTACAAATGGACTTTCAATTACGCCTGCTTCTTTCCAAGAAATTAATCCTACTAAAATCGTCATTGTTAAAATGAAGAATAACATAATGCGCCATACTGTATTACGAATTGCGCGTGGAATTGTTTTTTCTGGATCTTTACTTTCTCCTGCTGCAATCCCGATTAACTCTGTTCCTTGGAATGAGAAGTTAACTGTAATCATTGTAAGTAATACGGCAGCTAGTCCATTCGGGAAAAGCCCACCATCGCTTACGAAGTTAGAGAAAAGAGGTGCCGCTTCTTTTCCATCGTATGGTAAAAATCCTAGTAATGCACTACCACCAAGTAGAACGAATGCAATAATTGTAACTACTTTAATACTAGAGAACCAAAACTCTAATTCAGCGTAACTTTTCGCTGAGATAGCGTTTGAAGCATATAAAATAACTCCGAATACGAGACACCATACCCAAACATCAACAGTTGGAAACCATCTTTTCATCATTAAACCGATCGATGTTAATTCTAGTCCTACTGTTACTGCCCAGCCAAGCCAATATAGCCAGCCGATCATAAAGCCTGTTCCTGGTCCAATAAACTTCGTCGCATACTTTTGGAAAGACCCTGAAACTGGCATTGCTACTGTTAGTTCTCCAAGACAAAGCATTGTTAAATACATAATAAATCCGCCCACTAAATATGAAAGGATGGCCCCCCCTGGTCCAGCCTGATTAATAGTGTAACCTGAACCTAGAAAAAAACCAGTTCCGATTACACCACCAAGTGCGATCATAAATAAATGTCTACTCTTCATCGTACGATGTAATTTCTCATTTGTTGGTTGCTGCATCTTAATCCTCCCCCTACAAGTACCCCTATCTCTTTTTAAAATTTTCTGATAATAAAAATATACACGAAAGCGATTACAATTTCTATATAAAATTAACACTTTTCTGATAAAATAATATAAAAAATCGAATTATTGCAAGATTTAGATACTATTTAGAGGAAAATAAGGAGAAACAAGGAAAAACCCTTACATATATTGTAAGAGTTAACGCAGCTCTAATCTTCTCGATAAAATTGATAAACTATAATTCACTATAAAATACATACAAGCCACTACTATAAAAGTCGGAATCATATAATTTACATTTTGCCCGCTAATAATTTGAGCGTTATGCATAAGTTCTGGCAATGATATAACAACTGCGAGCGACGTATCTTTTAGCAATGAAATAAACTGACTAACAAGCGGGGGGACCATTCTTCTTAATGCTTGCGGCAAAATAATATGCCAAAGCGCTTGCACATACGTTAATCCTGAAGACCTTGCAGCCTCAATCTGCCCTTTTTCGATAGATAATAGACCGCTTCGAACAATTTCAGATATCATTGCAGCTTCAAATATTGTTAAAGCGACAATTGTGGCTGTTATAATTTCTAATTTCAAGCCCGCTTCAGGCAGTGCAAAATACGTAAAAAATATAATTAAAAGTAACGGTAAATTCCGAATTACTTCCACGATAAAACCTAGTATTTGTGAGACGACCGGTATTTTCGCATAGCGTAATATTCCTATTATACTACCAATAATAAAGCTAAGTACAATTGCTACGAGCGCTACCTCTAACGTTATAAGTAATCCTTTTAATAAAAAGAGAATATGATCACCTGTTATTGCTCCCTTAAAATCCATTTATACCGCCTCCTTTGCCAAGCGTTTTTCTAAATAACGCACTAGCATACTGAGCGGAATTGTTAATATTAAATAAAACATCCCGACAAATATATAAACGTCGAACGTAACAAGTGTCTTCGTTGAAATTAAATCTCCTTGATACATTAAATCCGTACCAGCGATAATTCCGAGTATGGAAGAATTTTTAACTAAATTGAGAAATTGATTTCCTAGAGGCGGGATTACGATTTTCATCGCTTGAGGTAAAACGACATGGTACATCGCTTGCGTATAAGTCAACCCTGAAGAACGTGCTGCTTCCATTTGACCTTTCGCAACGGATAAAATACCAGCGCGAATGACTTCAGCAATAAACGCTGCAGTATATACGGTAAGCGTAACTGTTCCAGCTACAAAACCATTTAACGTAATTCCTATTACAGGTAAAGCAAAATAGAATATAAATGCAATTAATACGAGTGGAATATTTCTTACAAACTCTACAAAAGCAGCTCCCAACCAATTTAAAATACGAATCGGTGCAATACGCATTACCGCCAATACTACTCCTAAAATAAAACTTCCTATTAATGCAAGTACACTAGACATTATTGTATATTTAAATCCTTCTAAATACATGTCAATGTTATTCGTTAATATAGAAAAATCAGGCACATATTCTCCCCTCTTTCTTTACAAGAAGAGGATGAGTATCTCTCATCCCCTCACTCTTACTATTCACTGGGAATAAAGCCCCACTAATTAAAGTTTCACTTTACTACTCTTGCTTTTGACCAATCCATTTCTCATACAGTTTGTCATACTCCCCGTTCGCCTTCATATCTTTTAGCAAGCTATTAATCTCTTTCGTCAAATCATCTGCACCTTTTTGCACAGCAATTCCGTATGGCTCATCCGTGAAAATTTTCCCTACAACTTCATAATTCGAATCTTGTTTTGCCATTCCGTAAAGAATCGCATTATCTGTCGTTAAAACATCGCCTTTACCTGCTTTTAACGCTGTAAATGCCTCACTATAATTTTCAAATTCTAATACAGTCGCTTCTGGTGACTTTTGACGAATGTTATTTGTAGATGTTGAACCTTTTACCGCTAACACCTTCACACCTTTTTTCACATCATCAATACTTTTAATATCGCTCCCTTTTTTCACAAGTAACGATTGTCCCGCTTTAAAATATACATCTGAGAAATCCACTTCTTTTTTGCGTTCTTCCGTAATTGTCATTGTTGCGATAATTGCATCAATGTCACCATTTTTCAGTAGTGGGATACGCGTTTTAGACGTTACTTCTTTTAATTCTAGTTTCTTTTCATCTCCGAGGATTTTTTTCGCAAGCGCCTTTGCAACATCAACATCAAATCCTTCTACTTGCCCTGTTGAAGGATTTTTCAATCCAAATAAATTCGTATCATTCTTCACTCCAACTACTAATTTCCCACGCTTCTTAATTTGTTCAATGGCCTCGCCTTGCTTCGTATTCGTTTCTTTCACATCATCTTTTTTACTTCCGCACCCAGCGACAACGAGTACGAATAAACATGAAAATACAATTAAAATAAACAACTTTTTCATTTTAAGCATGAAATTCCTCCTTTAATGATTTAACACCCGACTTAAAAATAGACGAGCTCTTTCTTGTTCAGGATTCGCAAAAAATTGTACTGGTGTTGTATCTTCGATAATTTGACCATCATCCATAAATAAAATCCGATCTGCTACCTCACGTGCAAATCCCATTTCATGCGTGACGACGACCATCGTCATTCCTTCTTTAGCTAGCGTTTTCATAACGTCAAGCACTTCTCCAATCATCTCCGGATCAAGAGCAGACGTAGGCTCATCAAATAGCATAATTTCAGGCTGCATCGCAAGTCCCCTAGCAATCGCTACCCTTTGCTGTTGACCTCCGGATAATTGATGCGGGTATACATTAGCCTTTTCCGGGATTCCTACTTTCTCTAAATAAAACATCGCTGTTTTCTCAGCTTCCTCTTTTGAAACTTTATTTACTTTAATAGGCGCTAGTGTAATATTTTGAAGAACCGTTTTATGTGGATATAAATAAAAATGTTGAAAGACCATCCCGATATCTCGGCGTAATTCATTCATATCCGTTTTCTTATTGTGTACCTCTGTATTTTGTACAATTAATTCTCCATCTGTAATTGTCTCTAATTGATTTATACACCGAAGCAATGTACTTTTCCCTGACCCTGAAGGTCCAACTACTACTACCACTTCACCCTTTTGTACTTGCAGATTAATATCTTTTAAAACTTGAAAGTCACCATAATATTTATTTACATTACGAAACTCAATCACCATACTCCCCCCTTCCTCTAACAAAGCATGTACATTCTTTTTATATTCAAAAATAGGCAAAAAAATAACTTTCAGCTTCATTTTGTCCATAAAAAAAGAGCAAAGGTCGTTCCCTTTGCTCCTTCGTTCCTATCCTATTAAGATACTTCTTCTTTTTTATCTTTCCCATATTCATGCTCCCAGAAATCAGCATTTTTAATTCCTAATTCCTGCGGATCAAATACTGGATCTTTCCCTTCTTTTTTCTGCTTTTCATAGTCTTTTAAGGCGATCAATGCTGGTTTTTGTAGTAGTAAAATCGCGATAATGTTAACCCATGCCATAATCCCTACACCGATGTCACCTAAAGCCCACGCTGTTGCAGCTGTTTTTACACAACCATAGAATACGACTCCTAAGAATACAAACTTTAGTACGATGGACATCCAAGGACGGTCTTTATCACGATTTAAGTATGCAATATTCGTTTCTGCAATGTAGTAATACGCCATAATTGTTGTAAATGCAAAGAATAATAGCGAGATTGCGACGAAACCGTTTCCAAATCCAGGGAAAACAGATTCTACTGCTGCCTGTGTATAACCAGGACCTGGCTGTGCACCGTTTAATTTATTGACGATAAAGTTTTTTCCGCTTGCATCAAATACGTTATACATGCCTGTAATAATCATCATAAATGCTGTTGCTGAACAGACGAATAATGTATCAATGTAAACGGAAAATGCTTGTACTAACCCTTGTTTAGCTGGGTGTGATACTTCAGCAGCTGCCGCCGCATGTGCCCCAGTTCCTTGCCCTGCTTCATTGGAATAAATACCACGTTTTACTCCCCAAGAGATTGCTAAACCAATAATCCCACCAAAAGCTGCTTCTAATGCAAATGCACTTTTTAAAATTAACATGAACGCATCTGGTAACTTTTCAATATTCATAGCTACAATTACACAAGCTACTAAAATATAACCAAGCGCCATAAACGGCACTACAACTTGTGCTACGTTAACAATTCGCTTAACTCCACCAAAAATAATAAGCGCTAATGCCGCTACTAATACCGCTCCAGATACAGAAGTATTAATACCGAAAGCTGTTTCCAAACTTACAGCAATGCTATTTGCCTGAACACCCGGTAACAGCATCCCCGTTGCAAGAATTGTTGCCGCAACGAATACTAATGCATACCATTTAACTCCTAGCCCTTTTTCAATGTAATAAGCCGGACCACCACGGAATTGCCCTTGATGCTTCGTCTTATATATTTGTGCAAGTGTTGATTCTACATAAGCAGAACCTGCTCCTAGAAAAGCTACCGCCCACATCCAAAAGACAGCTCCTGGACCACCAAATGCAACAGCCGTTGCAACACCCGCAATATTTCCTGTTCCAACGCGCCCTGATAATGAAAGTGCTAACGCCTGGAACGAAGAAACACCAGCATCCGATTTTTCTCCTTGAAATGTAAGCTTCACCATTTCTCCTACATGCCTTACTTGTAAAAACCTCGTTCGAATAGAAAAATATAAACCTGCTCCTAAACATAAATAAACAAGTGCTGGACTCCAAACAATATTATTGATCCAACTTACGATAGCTTCCAACATTCCCCCTCCTCATTTATAAAGAATATTCAGAATATACATAAAATTATACGTGCATACCGAATCTATAACAATATTATTTTAATAAAATAAACATATTTTTGTATAAAAAAACAAAGTATATATTTATTTTATATACTTTGTTTTCACATGAATGTATTATATATTCACAATCGCTTCTCTTTTTATAATTCTTTCATATAGTTGTTCAGCTAATTCTCTGAAATGATCTGGCATATCTTTCCCTTTAAATTTCTTTTGGAGCGTGCCATACAAACCTATATCACGTAAACGTAAAAATAACGGTAACGATTCATACCAACTATCCGCCAGCCTGTGCTCATATTCGTACCCTTTTCTTAACACTTGTAACTGTTTACGAGCGAATGTCGTCTTTTCTTCCACTGTCCACGGTGTAAAAAGAACAGAGTAATAAAGAACCATTGCCAAATCATGAATGAAGTAATTATAGGCCGCATCATCAAAATCAAAGATTGTTAACTCTTTTCCATCATAGTGAAAATTGCCTGGATGAATATCACCATGCATAAGGCCGAATGTTTCTCTTTCAATTGGAAGAGCATTTATTTCCTCCATTAATACAGCTGCAATTTCTTTCACGTTCTCATCTTCTAATTCATTAACAATACTACTTTCATCCTCTTCCCACGTATCACGGTAGTCAGTTTTAGGGTAATTCATTGTAAGGCGGTGCAATTGTCCAATCGCTTTTCCCCACGCTTCAAAGTAAGCATTTCCCCAATATGGCGATCCTTCTCCTTTTACTTGCTCACCTTTTGCGTATGTAAATAAGGAAGCAAAAAAGAAAGTTCCATCCTCTACTACAATTTCTTCTACAAGATTTTGAGATGTTGAGTAAAGAGGTCCCGCTACCTTTGCACCGTTCTCCGCAACATATCGTAAAAAATCTAGTTCAGCCTCTACCTCTTTTTTAGAACGATGGGAAGAATGCGTTAAACGTAATACGTAATCTTCATCACTATCACCCTTCGCCTGAAAAATATAATTCTCAAAATCTCCAAGTGGCTTTTCTTCTACAGTCACATGAAACAAACTTGCAGCTCTTGTTAAAATCTCTTTTGTAAAAACTCGTTCTACAGATATTTCCATATGTATCCCTCCTATATATCTTCTTAATTCGACATAAATGTTAGAAGTACTGCTATGAATGTGAAAAGTACCGTTATGCCCACTATAAAAATGCAATCTCTACACATAAAGAAATCTAAAAACAAAAAAGGTTGATTCACTAAATCAACCTTTACACTATTAAAAATACTATTTCTCAATTCTTCATCAATTCATTCTTATATATAACATTTACCTTTATTTCTCTTCACCGTTTGTCTGCATTGAATTGAAGGTCCAATTTAATTTCAATGAATCTCCTTGAAATACATTTTGTTCTTCATCATTATCTACAAATGTGAACATTACATAGAAAGTATCATCATCACCAGGAGCAAGTCCATTTCCTTCCCGGTCTACAACACCTTTTTGTACAAGATCAGGAATACTTCCATTTTGCGTAGCTACCTTTAACTCAGATAATGTAGTAGACCAAATTGGAACCTCATTTTTATCCAAATTCCATAAGAAATCAACACGGATATGATCACCAAAATCAGCATTTCCATTATCTCCTTTAGCATCAATAACACTATAATCTGTAAGAAGTTTCACGTCTCCTATCGCTAAGGTTCCTTTGTTAACTAATTGAAAACCGCGCTCCATTTCATCACCCGGTTTAATATTGTCGACATTAATAACAACTTCAGGATTAACACTCAAATCTAAAGTACCCGCTGCAAACGCGTTTTGTGATACTTCTTTATCACTAAAATACGCATATGTTCCCCCACCAATTAAAGATAGACCAAGCGCTGCAGTTACAACACCCATACCAAGTTTTTTCTTAATACTCATTTCACAAGCCCCCCTATTTTAAAGTTCAAACAACAACCTTATTTTCATCCCACAAACAATATTAATTAAGCAACTACCTTGCCCCATAACGAAAGCAAACTAGCTTTAAACTATTTTCTTCATGTACTCAAATAGCTATTTTTTAAATAACCGGTAATGTTACAGTAAATCATTACCGGTTCGTTGTTAGCAAAAACCATTTTTTCTGTGTTCATTGCTTTATCGTTTAGTTTCCCTTAGAAGTGTATCCCCTTATTTTTTTGGCTCTAAACCAATCGAGCGTAAGATTTTCTCTAACGTCACTGGCCCTACATTTTCTTTCGGTTTCTGATTTTCTTTAGCATCTGGACCCTTTTTCAAGAAGTTTTTCTCAATAAAACGAATATCTGTTTCATCCACAACACCATCTTGATTTATATCTCCATCTTTTACAGATACTTTTCCTTTTCCATACGATAAAGCTGCTATTCTAGCATCTTGAATATCTACCATTTTATCGCCGTTTACATCACCTGCAAGGTTGTCATCCATATCAGCTCTAAAGTTTTGTCCCACTAATTCTCCGTCTTGCATTTTTCCTATTTTGGTTGTCAGTTTACTATTTAAATGACCTGGCATTTCTACGAAAATATCGTATTCCTTATCGCTTACAGGAACATTATGAATTTCAAATTGTCCATTATCACTAACCGTTCCTGTATATTTCTTTCCATCCTTGCCAACTGCGTACACTTTTACTCCTAATTTTGTATAATCATTCTTACCTAAATATCCCTCTTCATGTAAAAATGCTTCTGGTCCAATATATCCTGTAATCATTGAATGCTTCGAAATAATAGAGAAGGATTTATCCTTAAACACAGGAATTTCAATACCTTCTGATGTACCAGCTTTTGTGTAAGAGAATTTATCTGCTCCAAATGCAGTTACATCATTAAAATATTCATCGCTTGTCATTTCAAATGTAACATCTAAAAATGGTGTATCTCCATCTAGTCCTTTAAATTCTTTTCCTTCCAATGACGCGCCAACTTTCACCTTGTTTTCCCAAGTTTCTTCTGTATTTATAGCCGGATCTTCTACTTTCAAGTTTAATCCATGTTGTTTTGCATATTCCGTAAGTGCTGAATTTGGTTTCACATCTATAAATTTAAATAGCTGCTTGTTATAAGGAATTTCAAATGTACCTGTCATAAGTTGCTTTACATTATTGAGGCTCAAAGTTAACGTAATTTTTTCGCCCAATTTTATTTTATCTTTGTTATAGCTTGGAACAGCATATTCTGTCCCTTCTTTTACAAAGACGTAATCTTTAAATCCCGTTGCCATATTCCCTGCAGTTGCGAGGTCATATCCAAATAATTTTAAATTTAACGGCTCATTTATTTCCTCTGGAAGTACTCCAAATTTAAAATCACCATTTGCTTGAATTGTATTCAACCAACCTGATGGGAAGGCTGAGTTTTGATAATATACAATTTGATTCGCTTTTTGATCATACTGCAAGCCTTTTGCTTTTAATGCGTCTACTGTAGAATCATAAATATTACCATGCACCCATAATGCACGCTGGCCGTCTTCTTCTTTAAACATAGAATCATTGACTTCGTGTATACCAGGTTGTACATCCATAAATTTCATTTCAGGTATAACATTATCAATGATAATGTTATCGCCTTTTGTATACGATTTACCTTCTTTATCATATCCAACAAAGTTCAATTCGTAATCTCCATCAGGCAACATAACAGGTTTATCCCCAATTGGATGAGCTGGATCTCCTGTGAATGGAAGTACATACCCTCCGATACCAGAAAACATCATATATTCAACATTCGGTGTTAGACTACTTGCGTTAAGTGTACCAACGACTCCTAATGCCTTCCCTGTCTTTCGGTCCTTCACAACTGCATCAATGGTTTCAAGAGGACTATTTAATTTAAATGTCAAAGGCGAACTTGGTCTTTCCATAAATGGATGGAATTTAGATGCATCTGTTGCCATTGCATCTCTCAGTAAATCTACAGACGCAATCCCTTTTTCTGTGAATTTAACTGCAAATGGTACTTGATATACTTCTTTTTCATTGTTTTTATTTGAAATATGAATATATCCCTCATATCTACCAAATTCAGCGTTTTCTGGAATCATAATTTCAGGGCTAATTTCCTCTGATGTACCAGGAGCTAATTTGATAGAATCTTTTACGTTTAGCTTCACACCATTCTTCGCTGCATCTTGCACACCTACACTTGTAGGTGAAAACTCTACTTCTAATTTAAACTCTTTCCCATCAGTTTTACTGCTGTTCTTAATTAAGACTCTTCGACTATCTTTAATAGGTCCATTTTCAAGTTGATTTTTATACCCAAATGCAATAGAGCCTGTTTTTTCTTCAATTTCTACTTCTTCATCATCTACAACGTTTGATGTTTTATCGACAACCTCGATAGATGTATCTGCATGAACTGCACGATATGCATCAATTCGTCCTGAGCCCACCTCAAATACAGAACGCTCTTCTTTTAAGTCAACTGCGGTATTCATAAGTGCCTCTTTTACTTCAAATGGATTATAGTTTGGATGTTCTTGTAAAATGAGTGCCGCTACCCCTGCAGTATGAGGAGTTGCCATAGATGTACCTGACATACGTCCATACGCTACCGGATAATTTTCTCCATCTTTTGAATCATTAATATATTCAGGAACAGTTGAGAAAATAGACACACCTGGCGCTACAATATCCGGCTTAATATCATCCGTCTTAGTTGCAGGACCGCGGGAGCTGAAATCAGCTAAGTGATCTCCCTCTGTTTTTATATTACTAAGTTCTCCAAATGCTAACGACACATCTCCTTGTACAGCTTTTGCTTGCAATTTCTCACCATCTACTTTTGTTAAGCGGAACGATGGAATAGATGAAGTACTTTCTCCAAGATAACTTGTAATTTCCCCATCTACATTGTTGTATACAATTACCGCCTTTGCGCCTGCTTCCTTAGCATTTTTAATTTTTTCATCAAATGTAAGCTCACCGCGTTGAATAAGAGCTAACTTTCCTTTTACATCTGTCCCTGTAAAATCATCTGTTTTCCCAAGTCCTGCATATACAACCGATAAGGATTGACCTTTCAAATCTTCAATCTTATCAGTAAAGCTTTTTCCAAGTAGCATCATCTTATCCACATGTAAATCACCTGCATCGACGGAGAACGTTGGGATAGTCATTGCAGCGTCACTGGCTCCAACTGTAATTGGAAGTGCTGCTGCACTAGGTGATCCAATGGTACCTTCTTCCGGACCACTATTACCAGCTGCTACTACTGTAACAACACCAGCCAACATCGCATTGTTCACTGCGACAGAAGTAGGATATAAAGGATCATTAATAGACGCACCTAATGATAAATTGATAACATCCATATCGTCTTTTACTGCTTTATCAATTGCAGCAAGAATACCGCTTGTTTGTCCGCTTCCATACGGACCTAATACGCGATATGAATATAAGTCTACATCTGGAGCGACTCCCGTAACCGCGTAATCAACATTATTCTTTTTGTCTGCAGCGATTGTCCCAGCTACATGAGTTCCATGGGATGTATAATATGCACTTCCATCATAAATTTCAGGATATCCCCCAGAATTTTGCCAATCCTTATACGTTGTCTCCATTGGATCAGCATCATTATTAACAAAATCCCATCCTTTTATTGAGTTCGGATCTATTTTACTTGGATCTTCACCTTGTTTTGCACGATATCCTTTATATGCATCTTTCAAATCCGGGTGGTTGTAATCAATACCTGTGTCCAGTACACCCACCTTAATTCCTTTACCTGTTATTTTTTCAGCATGCAGCTTGTCCACACCAATTTGTGGTACGCTATCTGCCATTTTTGGTTCAACAGCCGCCTTAGCTGTTTCTTTCGGTAAATCAATTTTAACCTCATGATCTTCCCATACGCGCTTAACAATACCAGTGCGAACTAAGTCTTCAATCATATTCGCAGGCAACGAAATCGCCACACCATTAAAAGCACTCTTATATTCTCTTGTTATTTTGGCAGATTTAAAATTCTTCCCTTTATCTTTATTCTTTTGAAGCTGTTCAAGCTCTGCTTTAAATCCTTTATGGGATGCCTCTACCTTTTGTTCCGCATTTGAAAGAGCTAACTTTTTCCCTTTAGCCGCTTGTTTTAACACCTCAATCTTACTAGGTGCTTGCTTAAATTCTATAATCACATTCACATTATTAGGACTTGCTGTATTGATACCTGGTGAAATAACAAAACCCGGTTTTGTATCTAACGTTTTCAAAGCATTACGTTGTTCCTTTGTAAGATCTTTCAAGATAGCATTTACATCATCAATTCCAGTTAAATTAGATGTATTTACCTCTTCAGCTAATACGTTATATGGAATTCCTTGGGACAATAACATTCCAACTGTTAGTGTTCCAATAAGAACCTTTCCAAATTTCCCTCGTTTCATATTGCATCTCCCCACTATTAAAATTATTTTTCTAACCAAATTGATTCTTAAGCTCCCATTTATCATTGAAAATTCTATTAATCTTAAACTTTTATTTTGCATCATTAAGAATTTTCAACACTACTACCATCCCTATATAGCTAATCACTTACTTTACTCTCTATAAAAGCCCCCCATCATTTATTTTCAATAAAAGATTTTCACAAAATGAATTATTAATAGGATTAAAATATAATTCTATATTTATTATTCCACGTTCTGACTTTTCTGAAAATTGAACAAAAGGAGTATCTTTTTTCTAATGATTCTATACCTACATAGTACAAAAGAACTATCTTGCTCTTTATTCTTTGTAATAAAGAATAAATAAACATGATAGTTCTTTTAAACATTTCTTATTTAATCCAACGGAACCAATTGATTTCGAACAGCATAAATCACCGCTTGCGATCGACTTTTCACATTTAGCTTTTTAAAAATTTTATTGATGTGAATTTTAACTGTTTTATCACTAATATATAGAGCTTCAGCGATTTCTTTATTACTAAGTCCCTTTACTAATTCAAAAAGAATTTCCTTTTCACGTTCCGTCAGTTCATTTTCATTTGATTCTAATTTCATTTTTTGCTGATGATATGTAATTAATTTTTTAGTCATACGCGGATGAATAACTGAATCCCCTCGATATAACATCCGAATTGCTGCTACTACCTGCTCCGATGATGAATCTTTCAATAAATAACCATCAGCACCAGCCTGGAGTGCATCCATTAAATATTCATCATGCTCATACATTGTAAACACAAGTACTCGGCAATTCGGATAATTTTTTTTCACCAACTCTGTAGCTTCAATCCCATTTTTCCCCGGAAGATTAATATCCATCAAAATACAATCTGGTCTGCATTCTTCTACTTTTCCCAATACTCCGTCCCCAGAGCTAGCTTCTCCAACCACTTTCATATCAGATTCATCCTCTAGTATGTTCCGAATTGCGTCTCGTAAAAAAGCATGATCATCCACTACTAATATTTTAATCATTTTACGCACCCCTTGTTTGTGAATCTGGAATTAATAGTGTAATTTTTGTCCCTTTCCCTACAGAACTATCAATCTGTAAAGTAGCCCCTAATTGTTCAGCTTGTTCATTCATATGTAATATACCATAATGTGGCTCATTCTTCGTTTTAACCATAGACTCAAATAGTGAAAAGCCAATCCCATTATCCTTAACCCTTAAAAGCACGTGCTCACTTTGATAACTAAGTAAAACATCAGTCTTGTCTGCTTGTGCATGTTTTACAATGTTTTGCAAACTCTCTTGTAATGTATCAAAAATAACCCTTTCTTTTGAAAAGCTAAGCGCACGTGCATGACCTCTTTCATGATATGTAATATCTAGTTCATATTCTTGTTTTAAAGATTTTATTTTACTTGCTATCGCCTGCTTTAGCCCTAATTGTTGTGTCGGATATGGTTTTAAAGCATAAATAGAATAGCGAACTTCTCCTAAGCTTCCTCTTAAATCTTTTATACTTTTCTCTACTATTTGCTGCATATCTTTTGATTTATCACGGTATTTTTTCTGTGCGGATTCTAGTTGGAATATCACCCCGGCTAATGTTTGCGCAATACCATCGTGAATTTCACGGGCGATTCTATTTCTTTCTTCTAAGATCATTCTTTTTTCCTGTTCAGAAATCAATATCCTTGTTTTAACAACGTTAGCTAATTGGTTAGAAAATGTAGCTAACGACTGTACATCTTCCGGAAAGAAACCCGCATTTCTACTTTTCCCTGCAACAAACATTCCGACTAATTCATCATTTACTATAAGAGGAAAATATACAAGTGAGCGTATAACACTATCAAATATTTCATCTCCAGGAGCCGTACCAATTTTCCAATCATTAAATACAAGATTTTTAGAAAGTTCCTCAAACGCCTCATACTTTTCTGAATCATCAGATACATCTAGGCGGACTTTCCCATCTTTTAATAGAATATTCCAGTTCCCATCATCTTTTGTCCATATTACATATGCTTGTATGCCAAAAAAGCCTTTAAGTGCTTGTTTAATATGTTTCAAGTTTCCTCCGGTTAATCCTCGACTAATTTCGGTCGTAATAAGAAATAACTCATATAATCGTTCCTTCTCCATCCTTATCCGTACAGAAAAAGAACTAATAACGGAAGTTGCTACAAGTGGAAAAAAGAAAAACAGTACTGTAATCTCGTTTACTTCCACACTATATGTACTAATTAATACGTGCATCAGTGCCGCATAAGAGAAACCAAAAGTTTCGCAAAGAAATACCGTTACAGTTTTTTTATACCACTGATAGATTGAATATGGCTGCGGAAGGAGTATCATTAACAAATCGTAAAAACGATTGTTGAAAAAACAAAAAAACACGCAAAATAATAACAAAGATATTAAATTTCCATACAGAACTGATATATCTATTTTGTTAATTAATAAGGACATACATTTGTTTGAAAACCATTCGGCCAAGATTAAACTAAGTGCATGCTGAGTACTATTAAATAACATTCTTTGTATCGGTGAACGGCGGTGCAGGTGAATAATTAGCGTAACGAGTACAATAGAAATAATAGTTATATGGATTCCAAACTGCCAACTCATAGCGTAAATTATCGGAAAGGTAAGCGAGCTAGTCCCTCTCCAAAATCGTACAGGAAAATACTCTGCAATCCCCATAAATATTAATAACAATATTAGTATTGTTGGATGAGAAGGGATTTTAATTTCAAGTAAAGATATAGTTATAGTAATCAAACCAAGAAAAGAAATAAAATAAAGATAAGAACTAGCAATCTTTTCTCTCATAAAGATAGAATTTACAGCTTTCAAAACAACCCCTTCTTTCTTTATAGAACTTTATTTTCTCTATTATCCAATAAAAAACCGGCACTGGCAAAATGGAAGAACCTCCACTAGCCAATCACCGGCTGTGTACTGCACCTAAAAAGGCAAGACACAATACTAATAGTATAAATTGCCTTTCATAAATTTCCTATTCATCGAATGATGTAATTATTTATACCGCTAGGCTTATCCTCTATAGTACAAAAGATTTATATCAACACCGCTAATCTAATATATACTTTCTTTTCATCCCCTACTTCTCATTTTCTTTAGTTTAAAAGATGACGTAACGTAACTTTCAAGCGACTTATTTTCAAATAATCCAAGCATAAATTTCTCACAAAAAGCAAAAATTAACAGAAGCGACTTTATTCTAAAAGAGGTGGAAATTATGACAGAGCAAAAAGAACAACAAAAGAGTGAAAATCAAAAGCATATGTTTCCATCGCTTCCGGAAAATATTAATTACATTGAAAATAAACTCTGTCATTCAGATGATATAAAAAAATTAGATATCCCTTTTCAAAACGGAAAAGGAACGATTATATATATCGAATCTTTAGCAGATCCAAATTTAATTCATCAATTAGCTCTTGAACCTTTATTAACACGGTCAGATTTGGCTTTAGATAAAGCTTTTTCCACATTAAATATGAAAAAAGAAACGAATTTAAATTATGGGGTGCAGCTTTTATTACAAGGAAAATCATTATATTTTCATGAACATGTCGATAGTTTTTGTATTTTCGAAACAGCTCTATCTTTAAAAAGAGATATAACAGAGCCGGATAATGAAGGCATTGTACGTGGACCACATACCGGTTTTGTAGAAGATTTAGCAACCAATTTAGCTTCTATTCGTAAACTCATAAAAAGCCCAAATGTCGTCGTTAAATATTTCACACTTGGTGAAGAAATGCACACGAAAGTGGCAATTGCTTATATTCAAAATATAGCTAATGACGATCTCGTTGCAGAAGTAAAAAGAAGATTGGAAATGATTGAGACAGACGCACTCATGCCACCAGGCTACATACAGGAATTTATAGAAGATACATCTTTCTCACCCTTTCCGCAGCAATTAAATACAGAACGCCCAGATAGAACCGCCGCTAATTTAATGGAAGGACGAGTTGCTATTTTATCTGACGGAGACCCAACAGCGCTCATCGTACCTGTTACGTTATTCGCTTTCTATCAATCACCTGATGATTATAATAATCGCTGGATTGTCGGTTCTTTCGTCCGAATGATTCGCTTAGTGAGTTTTTTAATTGCCTTTCTCTTACCAGCTATATATATCGCAACAGTTGCTTTTCATCCTGATGTGTTGCCACTCGAACTCGTTTATACAATTAAAGCTTCATTAGAAAAAGTACCACTTCCCCCCATTTTTGAGGCTCTCTTAATGGAGTTAATTTTCGAGTTATTACGGGAAGCTGGTATTCGTCTGCCGAGCCGCGTTGGACAAACAATCGGTATTGTAGGTGGTTTAGTCATTGGTGATGCGATTGTAAAAGCCGGACTTGTTTCTTATACGATGATCATCGTTGTAGCTTTAACTGCAATCTCATCTTTTCTCGTTCCATCAAACGATATGAGTTCAGCAGTTCGTATTCTTCGTTTTCCATTAATGATTCTTGCTGCCATATTCGGATATGTAGGAATATCATTCGGTCTAATTATAACTTTCGTTCACCTATGTCAGCTCCATTCTTTTCATACACCTTACCTTTCTCCCCTTGCACCAATGCGGATAAAGGATATGAAAGATTCTTTTGTAAGACTTCCAATTTGGTCGTTTTGGGAACGACCTCATGATCCAAAGCCGAAAAAAATGCAACGACAACATGTAACGAGAGAGGATGAGAACGGTGACAAACACGCAAAGTAAAATTTCACTTGTTCAATTTACTTTTTTCGTTATTCAATGCCAAATCGGGGTTGGTATCCTTTCTCTACCAAATCGTCTTCACCCGATAGCGAAAGGTGGTGGCTGGATTTCTGTTCTCATCGCTGGGCTTGCCATTCAACTTATCATTTTACTTATGTGGCTTTTCTTAAAACGATTTCCTGATGCTGATATGTATGAAAGTGTTTGTATGCTATTTGGTAATAAATTTGGAAAACTATTAGGTTTTGCTTATGTTTTTTATTTTACCCTTATCGGTATGACGGTTATGTTAAATGCTTGTAATGTCATTAAAGTTTGGATATTACAAGCAACTCCTTGGTCTGCCATTCTCATACTATTTACAATAGCTTGTTGCTATGTAGCCTATAACACATTTAAAGTCATCGTACGGTTTTATGTCATGGCTTCTATTCTTATTTTCCCAATGGCACTGTTAATTGGACTTGGGCTCTCACGGGCTGACTTTTCTTATATTTTTCCCATTACAGAAGCTGGATGGTGGAATATTATTCAAGCATCCAAAGAAACAATTACAGCTATGTATGGTTTTGAAATTATTCTTATCGCTTTCCCAAAAGTAAATGGGACTGCTGTGGCAAAACTAAAGGCAATTTCTATCGCTAATGGATTTGTGACTCTCTTTTATACTTTTACTGTTTGGATTTACTTTATCGTATTTAGTCCAAAGCAAGTTGAGCTTATTCCAGAACCAGTTGCTTACTTATTGCACTCTTTACATATCGGGATTATAGACCGAACTGATTTACTATTCATACCAATTTGGATGATAACAGTTGTAGCTTCTATTGCTAGTTATTATTGCGCTGCTTCTATCGGAATTGGACATATATTCAATCTTGCTAATCATAAACAAGCTGTTCCAGTCGTTGGAATTATTGCGTTTAGTGTAGCCTTATTTATAGATACACCTGAAGAATTAAAAGTAATTGCAACTTTCACTGATAAGTTCACCTATATTTTCATCGTTGTCCTCCCTCTTTTATTTCTACTTTATTCAGTAATAAGAAAGAAGAAAGGAGAACAGTATGTTCAAAAAAAGGGTTAAATTATTTTTTATATTATGTACTAGTTCATTCCTTTCTGGCTGTTGGGATCAAGAACCATTAAGAGAAGCGAGATTAGCTTATAGTATTGGATATGATATTACGGAAGAGAATAAACTACAGCAAACGCTTGAACTCGTAAAAAGTTCAAGCGGAGAGCAATCTTCATTCGAGAATGAAATACATTCAGCAAACGGGTATAACATACGGGATACAAGCGATGCCCTAAAAAAAAATGTGACTGGTAATATTCGCTACTTCAAATATGGTGTTCAATTACTAGGAACCAAAATTCTAAAAAAGGGTATACTACCCTATTTAGATGTCAGCTTTCGGGACCCAACAAACCCAACTGCTTTAGTAAAACTTATTGCAGTAGAGGGTGAAACATCCGAGATACTAGAAAAAAAGAAAGTAGGAAATTTACTAATTGGAGATTTTCTAAAGAAAAAAGTGAAAAGCTTAGAAGATATGAGTGTATTTCCAAAAGAAACTTTAGAAACAGCTGCTACAAAAATGTTAGATCCCGGTAAAGACTTTACCCTCCCTTCTATAAAAATAAAAGGAAAAGAAGTAATTACAAACGGGTTAGCTTTATTTAACAATGATAAACTAACTGGGCATTTACCTTTGAAACAATCTGTTTTATTCGTATTATTAACCGGAAAAATGGGAACAAGTGCCCGTATAACCCAAAAACTTACTAGCGATGAATCAGAGAAAACATCTGATTATTTAACAATGGAAATTAGCAATCGAAAGTTAAAACGAGACTTAAAAATAACAACAGATAAAAAAGGAAATGTTTATGCTCACATTAAGCTCCAACTAAAAGTAATAGCACTTGAAGCCCCAAGAGATAATATTTATAAAATGGGAGAACGAAAAAAACTAAATAAAGACTTATCGAAACAACTTACGAAAGAAGCGAAAAAAATAACAAACAAACTACAAAAAGCAAATTGTGATGCTTTCGGTATTGGAAGACATCTTATCGCATATCATCCTGACTTATGGAAGAAAAAAAATTGGAATAAAGATTATGCAAAAGTAAAATTCAAACCAGAAGTAGACGTAAATATTTTGTATAGTGGTGTCTTAAAATAAAAAGGTTGTATGCCGCGTGGGCATACAACCTTTTATTTCGTATATCGATATATAATTGATTCATATGGTCTTAAGTTAAGTTTTGTAATATCCTTGCTGGAATCTTTATAATTCGACAGTAGTACTTCTTGTTTCATTCCATCTAATTGAACATGGGCTGGTACAGAATACGTTATTTCTTCTCCATAGAAGTTATTAATAATAAGTAATACTTCATTATTTACAGTACGTGTATATGCCCAAATCTTAGGGTGATTTTCATCTAAAATAGCATATTCTCCTTCTGTAATAACATCGTAAGTTTTTCTAAGTTCAATTAACTTTTTATAATGATAAAATACAGACTCCTTATCTTGTAATGCTTTCTCTACGTTTATTTCTTTAAAGGTTTCAGCTACTGAAATCCAAGGGGCACTTGTTGTAAAACCACTATTCACCTCTTCATTCCACTGCATCGGAGTACGAGAATTGTCACGCGATTTTTGTTTTAAAATCCCTATAATCTCTTCTTTTAATAAGCCTTCTTCCTGCTTTATATCATATATATTTAACGATTCCACATCACGATACTGCTCGATGGATTCGAATTTAGGATTCGTCATACCTATTTCTTCCCCTTGATAAATGTAAGGCGTTCCTTGCAGCATGTGCATAGCTGTCGCTAACATTTTCGCAGATTCATTTCGGTACTTCCCATCATCACCGAAGCGTGACACGATGCGAGGCTGGTCATGGTTACACCAGAATAATGCATTCCATCCCCCGCCCTTTTGCATTTCAATTTGCCAGTTAGACATAATTTCTTTTAATTTAATAAAATCAAAATCAGCTTTCGTCCACTTATCACCATTCGGATAATCTACTTTCAAATGATGGAAACTAAACGTCATACTCAGTTCATTGCGCTCAGGGTTTGAGTATTTAATGCAATTATCAATTGTCGTCGATGACATTTCTCCAACTGTAATTACCTCTTTCCCTTCAAATACATTTCGATTCATCTCTTGTAAATATTCATGAACACGCGGACCATCCGTATAATATTTACGTCCATCACTTGTCGCAGTACTTCCGTCATCGCTTAAGAAACGTTGGTCTTTTGAAATTAAGTTAATAACATCAAGGCGGAATCCAGTTACCCCTTTATCAAGCCAAAAGTGCATCATATCATAAACTTCTTCACGAAGCTTTTCATTTTCCCAATTTAAATCTGCTTGTGTCTCATCAAATAGATGTAAAAAATATTGCTTAGTCTTTTCATCGTACTTCCAAGCCGATCCACCAAACTTAGACTGCCAATTATTTTTTTCATCACGCCAAATGTAATAATTGCGATATGGACTATTTTTATCTTCTTTCGCTTCTTTAAACCACTTATGCTCCGTCGAACTATGGTTTACAACGATATCAAGCATAATTTCAATGTTACGTTCTTTTGCTTTTTCTAGAAGCTCTTCAAACTCTTCCATCGTTCCGTAAGATGGATCAATGCTATAATAATCACTTACATCGTACCCATTATCATTTTGTGGTGATTGGTATATCGGTGTTAACCAAATATAATCCACTCCGAGTTCTTTTAAATAATCTAGTTTCTCTGTAACTCCTTTTATATCACCGGTTTCTTTATTGTAATAACTATTAAAGCTCTTCGGATAAATTTGATAGACTACACTTTTATGCCAATCCTTCATGTTTAACTTCCTCCTACTTCTGTTTAACTCTTTTCGCAAATAACCATGTTAACGTAAATGGGATTACAACTGCGATAATCATTCCTACAATAAACATTGGAATCGATTTCGGAATGATCGAAATAAATGCTGGCAATCCGCCAATTCCGATAGCCGGTGCTAATACACCATTTAATGTAATGAATATTGCTGCCACAGCAGATCCTATAATTGCTGCATAAAACGGGAATTTATTTCGTAAGTTAACACCAAACATCGCTGGCTCTGTAATCCCAAAGTACGCGGAAATTGCTGATGTCGATGCCATACTTTTATCATTTTGATTTTTAGAAATCCAGAACATTGCAAGTGCCGCACTACCTTGCGCAATGTTAGAAAGAGCAATCATCGGCCAAATAAATGTACCGCCGTGCTGTGCAATTAATTGTAGATCAATTGCAATAAACATATGGTGCATACCTGTAATTACAAGCGGTGCATATAATGCTCCAAATAATACTGCTCCAACTACTGGTACTGTTTCATATACGCCTACTAATCCAGCTGTTAATAAATCTCCAATATGACGTGTAACTGGACCGATAATTCCTAATGCTAACACACCTGTTACAACGATTGTTGTAATTGGTACAACTAATAATTGAATTGCATTTGGTACATGTTTCTTTAAGAAAATCTCTACTTTACTCAATACAAATGCTGCTACTAACACCGGTAAAATTTGACCTTGATATCCTACCTTTTCAATTTGGAACAATCCTAAAATATTGAAGTACTCAATCTTTTGACCTTCTAAACCAGTCGCTGCTTTGCCATAATCCCAGGCGTTTAATAAGGCCGGATGCACAAGCATTAAGCCCATAACAATACCTAGTATTGGACTACCACCAAAACGCTTCGTTGCTGACCAACCGACAAGTGCTGGTAAGAATACGAATGCTGTATTGGCCATCATATTAATTAAATCCCAAAGCCCACCTAAATTCGGATAAACATCTAATAAATTTTTACCATCAAAAAATAAGTCCTTTGCCCCTAATAAATTGTTAATCCCCATTAGTAAACCAGCTGTGACGATTGCTGGTAATATCGGCATAAATACATCTGAAAATACTTTTACAAACTTTTGAGCTGGATTTAACTTTTGATTTCCAGAATCTTTCACGTCAGCCACTGTCGCTTCCTTCATACCTGCAAGCGTTATCAATTCAGCGTAAACACGATCTACATCCCCTGGACCAATTACAATTTGAAATATCCCAGCATTATGAAACGCTCCCTTTACTAATGAAACAGACTGTAATTTATCATTATCTATTTTACTTTCATCTTTTAAAGCGATACGGAGCCTCGTTACACAGTGCGCAGCTTGTTCAATATTGTCTTTCCCACCAATATACTGCAACACTTCCTCTGCTGTTTTACGATAGTCTTTCCCCATATTCCCGTCCCTCTTTTCTTTTTTTGATACCGTTTACACTTACATATTAACTCGTATATATAAGTTAGTCAACACTCGTATATACGAGTTGGTGGTTTTTTTTATAAAAAAAAGATGAAACGTTATTTCGTTTCACCTCTTTACTTTCTTCGCGCCACATCCGAAAAGTGAAAAATATCTAAGCGGTGACGTGATTCCGTATATTCGAACTGACTCCCATCATATAAATGAGTAAAGTTTTTCACAACGACAACATAATCTGTGCCATTTAAATCTAAATACTTTAGGTCATCATCTGTACACGGCTGCACTTCAATTACCCTCTGCGAATAACTAATATGTAGCCCTAATTCTTTCTCAATGTATTTATAAATTGATGCCGTTGCAATTTCTCTCGTTAATCCTGGAATAAACTCAGATACAAAATGATTTATATCTAAAATTACTTTTTCTCCATCAATATTTCGTACACGTTTAATATGATCTATTTCTGTTTTTTCTTTCACGTTTAATAATTTTGCAACCTCTTTTGTCGCTTCTTCTTTCTTCATTTCCACGACTTCTGTAATACAATGACGTCCTAGACGCTCATTTTCTTCTTGAAAACTTACAATGCCACCGAAGTTAAACTCAATATTTTTTCGCTTTAATACAAAAACACCTTTTCCATGAATTTTTTGCACATATCCACGCTCTTGCAATAAATCTACTGCTTTTCTTACAGTACCTCGGCTTGCCTCATACTGCTTCATTAATTCTGTTTCTGATGGGATTTTGCATCCCTCTTTTAAGTGCTTATTATCAATAGACTTACTGATTTCTATATAAATTTGCTCATACTTACTCGTCATCTACAATAGCCCCTTGTCACCTTCTAATTCTATATGTATTATACCATGCTACACTCTTCTGCCAATCTCTCACTTATTTTCCAGTACAAGAAAAATATAGGTAAATATTTAATCTCTAAAACGTATTTTTATAAAAGTTTTTATATTTTTCTTTTCATTCAAAAAAACATGTAGTATACTAACTTCAAAATCAGAGGAGAAAGGGAGCAAAGAACTATGCTTACTTATACAACAATTGTAGTTACATTTGCACAAAAACATCATCATCATACGTAACCCTTGAAACCTAGCGGAAAATTTACGCGTAGGTACAAGGGTTATTCCCGTTGTACCTACGCTTTGGCGAAGAGCCATGTAGGTATTTTTTATCTACATGGCTCTTTTTTTATTGCCAAAAAGCTAGTAAAAAATGATGTTTAAGCAAATCTTACTACAAAGGAGTTAACAAAAATGGAAACGAAAAAATGGGGATTATGGGTTTTAACAGCTTTTGTTATCGGGAATATGGTTGGCGGTGGCGTATTTATGCTCCCAGCAAATTTAGCACAAGTATCAGGTCCAATGGGTTCTACACTCGCATGGAGTATTACAGGACTTGGCGTATTTATGATTGCACTCGTATTTGGAAATTTAGCAATTCGAAAACCAGAATTAAAAGCAGGACCACAAAGTTACGCTCAAGCGATGTTTCCTTCAAAAAAAGCAGGTAAAGTTGCAGGGTATAGTATGGCGTGGGGATATTGGGCTGCGAACTGGGCTGCAACAGCATCTGTTATTATTTCCTTTGCTGGATATTTATCAACATTTTTTCCAGTTTTACAAAGTAAGCAAATTCTCTTTTCAATAAATGGATTTTCACTAGAACTAGGAAAAGGGTTAACTTTTCTAGTATGTAGCCTTATGTTATGGGGAATTCAATATATTCTTTCTCAAAATATTGATCGAGCTGGAAATATGAATCTTCTTGCTACCATTGCAAAAATTATCGGATTTACAATGTTTATTGTGATTACATTATTCATTTTCAACGCCTCTAATTTCGGAGACGGTCAAACATTTATGAATGAAGCTGGACAATCCATCTCGTTAGGTGGACAAATCAATTCAGCTGCTATTGCAACACTTTGGGCGTTTATCGGCATCGAATCAGCAGTTATGCTTTCTAACCGCGCAAAATCACAGCGTGATGTAAAAAAAGCTACAATTTTCGGCCTAATTATTGCTCTTATTATTTACATGTCAATTACTTTACTTACAATGGGAGCTCTCTCGCAAGAAGCTTTAAAAGAGTCTCAAAAACCATTAGTAGACGCATTAAATTTAGCAATCGGCAATAAAGGCGCATATATAATGGCGTTACTAGCACTTGTATCTTTATTTGGATCTACTGTTGGCTGGATTGTTGTTAGTTCAGAAGTACCTTACCAGGCTGCCAAAAATGGACTTTTCCCTAAGTTTTTCAGTAAAACAAATAAAAAGGGTAGTCCTTCAAAATCATTATTTATTACAAATGTGATGACACAAATCTTCTTATTCTCAACGATTTCTGGCACTGTTTCAGAAGCATATAATTTCGCTATCGTTGTAGCAACATTAGCTTATTTAATTCCATACCTTGTTTCTACTCTGTACCAATTTAAATTGGTTATTACAGGAGAAACGTATGATATAATGCCAGGATCTCGAATAAAAGACGGGGTTATTACTACATTAGCATTTGTATACTCTATTTGGGTTATCAAAACGGGAACTGCTGATTTAAAAACGTTCTTCTTAGGAATTGGATTGTTTATATTAGGTCTTATTCTTTATCCCGTATTAATGAAAAACTCACAAAAAACGAATTAAAAAAAGAGAAGCTTTTAGCTTCTCTTTTCTATTAAAAATCCGTAATTAACTTTTCTTTTAACTCTCCTACGGATAAAGGTTTTGCATAATAAAATCCTTGTACATAGTCACAGCCCATGGATTGTAATAAACTTTCTTGTTCTACCGTTTCTACCCCTTCAGCAACTACTGCTAAATTTAAACTATGGGCAATTTCAATAACAGATTTTACAATCGTTCTTTCTGGCTGTGCATGATCATAATGAAATTCACGAATAAAATTACGATCAATTTTTACGATATCAAGTGGCAATTGTTTTAAATAATACAATGAGGAATAGCCAGTTCCAAAATCGTCTAAAGCAATTAATACGCCCATACTTCTTAATTCTTGTAATGTAGCGATAATATAATCAAAATGGCGAACAGCAATACTTTCCGTTATTTCTAAAATTAAACGATTCGGAGGAAAACCAGTTCTCCTTAAGATGCTACGTACAGACAAAATAAAACGCTTCTGCATTAATTGTTGTATGGATAAATTCACAGATAACCTTAATCCTTCTTGGTAATCCGGTAATGTTTTAAACAGGCGACACGATTTTTCTAATACCCAATCTCCTAATTTTATAATAAGTCCAGATTCTTCAGCTACTGGAATAAATTCGCTTGGTGAAATAGGCCCTTCTTCTGTCATACAGCGCACTAAAGCCTCAATGCCAGTATATTTCTTCGTTTTCAAATCAATGATAGGTTGCAATACTACATCTAATTCTTCATCACGAATTGCCTTTTGCAAAGCAAACTCGATTTTCATTCTACGATTTATTTTTGCACGTAACTCATCTGTAAAGAAACACGCCGCATTTCTTCCCTGTTCTTTCGCACTATACATAGCTAAATCCGAATTTTTCAATAGTGTTTCCACGTCTTGTCCATCTTGTGGATATGAACAAAGTCCTAGACTAGCTGAAATGTATACTTCATGACCTTCAAGCATAAATGGTGCCTGAAAACATGACAATACCGATGTCGCTAACTGCCGCATCTCATCTTGTGTATGTTCATTTGTTAACAGCACAAATTCGTCGCCACCTAGCCTAGCCAGAACATCTTTCTCTCCTAACACATAATGCAACCGTGAAGCAACTTCGCTTAAAAGTAAATCTCCTATCATATGACCTAACGTATCATTTACTAATTTAAAACGATCTAAGTCAAAGTATATTATGCCAAATTCCTTTTTCCCTGCAATCAGCTCATTAACAGTCGTTATTAGCTGTAATCGGTTCGGTAAACTCGTTAAAGCATCATGATATGCAAGTTCCCTATAACGGCTTTCACTCAATCGTAATCTCTGTTCTGCTTCTTTTCTACTACTAATGTCATTTCGGATCGCGATAAATTGATACGGCTCTCCTTTTTCATTTAAAAATGGAACAATTGTGGTTTTAACCCAATAATATGTACCATCTTTTGCTTGATTTTGGATTTCACCTCTCCATACTTTCCCATTCAAAATACGCTTCCATAAGTTTTGAAAAAAAGTTTTCGGATGATATCCTGAATTTAAAATACGATGATCTTTTCCTATTAACTCTTCTCTTTTATATTTGGAGATTTCACAAAACTTATCATTTACATATGTAATAAGACCTTTTCGGTCTGTAATTGCAACAATTGAAGACTCATCTAATGCTAACTTTAAATCTCGCAATGAAGAGTCATATAATGCATGACCTCTTTGTTCTAGCATGCGCATCTCTCCTTGCTTCCTATCTAACTAAAACACAACTTGTTTCTTTTCATAGAAATAGAGATATTTCATTTTCTAATAATAACCCTTTACATACATCACATTTTGAATTATGCCGATTAAAATAACATAATATTATTTGTAAAAAAAAGCAATATAATAACGTTCCAATTATAATTAGTAGCTTCTCATCTCCCTAATTAGCTTGCCTTATTATACCGCATTCCTTTAACTTGCTCTATGCAACCCTTGTTTCCTACTCATTCCACTCGCGTCTAACCTCTATGCTTTTTAATAGCAAAATAGACATTAGAACATACTATATAACTATTCACGAATAATAATATAAAAGTTTAAATTGCTATATATGTTTTTGAATTACAATAATAAAATATTAACATATTTTTACCTTTATTTTGGAAGTATTTCATAAATAAATATAGTATTAAACAAAAAAGAGGATAACCTCTTTTTTGTTTAATACTGATATGGTATTTGCTGATAACCTGGGTATGGAACTGGATATGGTGCTGGATATGTTACTGGGTACGGTGCTGGATAATAACCTCCACTCGCTGCACCCGTTAATGCACCTGCTGTAAGCCCACCTAACATACCTCCCGCAAAACTTCCTGGGAAAAATCCGCCGCCCCATGAGCCGCCTCCACCCCAGCCCCATCCACCACCGTGATGATGATGGTGATGATCATAATGGTTGTGTCCTCCATTATGATGGTGTCCTCCATTATGATTGCGATAATACACTCCGTTATTTTCTATATAATTCATTATTCACCTCTCCCTTTCAAAGTGAAATTTTAATCGGCGCGGGCTTTGTCCCTCCCCCACTGATTATTAGCCCAAATCAATCGGGCATTTATGGACAATCATTTCCCGCCTAACTTCCTTGCACTCATCGAATTTTGAGATGGGATTTTTACTACCCAGCAAATAACGGGATAACAACGTAACAATATACTGTATGTAGGACAAATGCGGAAAGTATAGGACAAATGTCTATATTTTGTAAAAAAAACAAAACACTTTATAATAAGGATGTCAGATTATATCTTCTATTTAAGAAGTCTATATTTAAGAAAGATTAGAGGAATTATATAGAAATGAAGAAACCTATCGTTCAATTATTATTAATATTTACAATCGTATCTATCGTTCTTTTCCTATTAAATACATCGGTTATTTCGTTATATACGTTTGTCGGTGCTCTATGGTCCATCACAATCGTAGGAATTTCATTCGTTATTTTTATAGAAAATAGATCTCCCCAAAGTACTTTAGCTTGGTTTTTAGTATTAGCACTTCTTCCCGTTGTAGGTGTACTTTTATACTCTATTTTCGGGCGTAGCCGTTGGAGAAGAAAAAAACATCTCCATCGTTCAGAAGAACAAAGAAAATTATTCCGCGAAATATTAGAAGGAAGACGACTAGAATTATCACTCACAGTCCCATTACATGAACGTTCCATACATTTAACAGAAGTCGTACAAAAATTTGGAGGCGGGCCTGCCGCAGATAGAACGACGACAAAACTTTTAACAAACGGCGATCAAACCTTTTCAGAAATTTTGCAAGCAATCGAGAATGCAAAACATCACATACATATTCAATACTATATTTATAAATCTGATGAGATTGGTACAAAAGTACGAGATGCTTTAATACAAAAGGCAAACGAGGGTATTATTGTACGCTTCCTTTATGATGGACTCGGAAGTAATACGTTAAGACGACGATTTTTACAACCTATGAAAAAAGCTGGAATTGAAATTGTCGAATTTGACCCTATTTTTTCAGCTTGGTTACTGGAGACAGTTAATTATCGTAATCATCGTAAAATCGTCATTGTAGATGGAGAAATTGGTTTTACCGGAGGGCTTAACGTAGGTGATGAATATCTTGGTCGCTCAAAAAAATTCCCTGTTTGGCGTGATAGTCATTTAAAAATAGAAGGAAAAGCATTGTATAAATTACAAGCCATCTTTCTAGAAGATTGGCTTTATGCGTCTAGTGGATTGAATACTTATTCTTGGGATCAATTTATGAATAGACAATACTTCCCAGGAAAAGAAATTTTGGATGCAACAGGTGCGGTGCAAATTGTAGCAAGTGGACCAAGCTCAGATGATAAAAGCATTCGTAATACATTACTAGCTGTTATGGGCTCAGCCAAAAAATCTATTTGGATCGCTACACCATACTTTATTCCGGATCAAGAAACTTTAACATTATTACGCTTAAGTGCAATATCTGGCATAGATGTACGCATTTTATATCCTGGTAAGAGTGATAGTATTATTAGCGATCAAGCATCTCAATCTTATTTCACTCCACTTTTAAAAGCCGGTGCTTCTATTTACAGTTATAAAGATGGATTTATGCACGCAAAGATTGTACTCGTTGATGATAAAATTGCAACAATCGGAACAGCAAATATGGATGTACGTAGCTTTGAATTAAATTATGAAATTATTAGCGTACTCTATGAATCAGAAACCGTTCATGATATTAAATGCGATTTTGAAGAAGACTTTAAACACTCTACTGAAATTAAATGGAACTCATTCCAAAAAAGAAGTATCAAAAAAAGAATATTAGAGTCCTTTATGCGACTGATTTCACCTTTACTATAAGCAATCAATGTGATATTGATTGCTTTTTCTTTTATATTTCCCCCTTCTCCTTTTCTTTGCATACCATATTAAAACAAGTTATCATAAGATATATTACTTTATGAAAATAATGTTAGGTGGGAAATACATGTTAGAACAATTTCATATACATTCTGATTTAAAACAGCAGCTTTCTACAATTCATGAAAAGAATAAACAAGAAGCTGGTGAAAATGCTCATTTAATCGGTACTAAAATATATAAAGCATCTGATAACAGCATTATCGAAGATGCTATTACGGCACTTCTTCTTGGCAAAAATATTCTATTAAAAGGACCAACTGGTAGTGGTAAAACGGTACTAGCGGAAACTCTTTCTTCTTTATTCCAAAAACCAATGCATAGCATTAACTGTTCTGTCGATTTAGATGTGGAAGGTATTTTAGGATACAACACATTACAAACGAAAGACGGAGCATCTGAAGTTACGTTCGTTAACGGTCCTCTTATGAAAGCAATGAAGAACGGTCACTTCCTATATATTGATGAAATCAATATGGCAAAACCTGAAACGTTACCACTTCTTCACGGTGCACTAGATTACCGTAAAATGATTACAAACCCATTTACACAAGAAGTTGTATACGGTGATGACGAATATCGCGTAATTGCTGCGATTAACGAAGGTTACGTTGGGACAAGTGAACTAAACGAAGCATTAAAAAACCGTTTTGTTATTATTGAAGTTCCTTATATTCAAGGTGACACATTAAAAGAACTATTACTATCTGAATCAAAATTAAATGATGTTGCAACAATTGAAAAGTTCGTTGCATTTGCAAGCGACCTTATGCCTTTAGCTCGTGATGGCCGTGTAAGTGAAGAAGCAGCAAGTATTCGTGGTATTATCGACGCATGCGATTTAGGTGTATATATTCCTGTTATGCGCGCTATTGAGCGAAGCATTATTGCGAAATTAAATGATGAAACAGAACAAATGACTGTCCGTGAATTAGCAGAAAGTTATTTCTTTGAGGGATAATTCATGAGACAAATTTTTAGTGACAAAAAAATTGATGCGTCGCTGTTTCTACAAATGGAAAACTTAATGTATGCCCTTCTAAAAGAAGACGATGCCTATCTTGAATATGGCTATAAAGCATACTACGACGAAATTGAAAAAAAGGTTGTCATTAGTCACTTTTGGGATGATCGAAAAGAAGAAGATACAGTAATCGGATTAAAAAGCGAAGTGTTCTTAAAAGCACTTGGTAATAAACATTACTCGGACATGGCTTTAATTCGTTCTTACGCGATTGAATTACAAGAATCGCCCCTAAAGAAGTTCTTAACACAATTATTTGTTCTATTAGAAGATTTACGTGTCGAGGAAATCGTAAAAAACTTACGACCTGGCACGAAACATATTTTTAAACGCCGAAAAGAAATGTACCGCAATTACTTCGGCTCACAAAATGAAATAAACCGCGTTCGTAACTATCACGGTGATCGTCTATTTTGTCTATGTTACCTTTCATTAACGAGCGATAAATATGAAATGTTTACCAATGAATATTTCGAGCAAATTGAAGTAATTTTGCATGAGACATTCCAAGCCCGTAATACGGAAGATATTATGTATATCGTTGAGAAAATTCGCTACCGCTTAGAGGAGCTTCTTGAAAATGATATGCTTAACAATTATTTCGGACATGCTCCGCTTTATTTATCTGTCATTGCAGATGAAAAGAACTGCCGCGTTGAAGATTTAGCAAATGATGATACGCAGCTCATAGATGACGATGACAATAAAAACAAAATGGATGAAAGCTTCTCCACATGGCATCGTGAAAATAAAAATAACGAAAACGAGAACTTTTTACGCTTTGAATTAGAAAGCGGAACAAAAACAAACATGATGGGTGATACTGCTCGTGAATCAGAAGATGGCGATCAAGCACTTGGTTCTGTACAAGGTACTTCTCAAAAAAGTACACAATCCAACTTTGATGGTGCTGATACAGAAGAAGCAAGAGCTTCACACGCTTCTAGCCAAAGCGAGGGTGCATATGGTAAGTATAATGTAGGTGCCTCTCATACATTTAAAGAAGCTCGCAAATCAAATCCTGACGAGAAAAAAGATTACCAAGCTATCAAATCAGTCGTTAATAAAGATGTAAAAGAATTAAAGAAAATTATCGAAAAAACGATTGAAAATAAAACGAATGCAAATAGTGATAAATACTACGGAAGACTTCGGAAGAAATTCCTTCGTATTTATACTGAAAAGCAGCCGCGCATGTTTTATAAAAAAGGACAAGAATCGCAAGAGCTCGACGTTGCATTCCAACTATTAGTGGATTGTTCTGGTTCTATGTATAACAAAATGGAAGAAACGAAGAAGAGTGTTGTCTTATTCCATGAAGCGTTGAAATCTTTAAAAATCCCGCACGCTATTAGCGGATTTTGGGAAGATGCTTCTAGTGCTAAACCTGAAGATAAACCGAACGTTATCCATGAGGTTGTAAATTACAAAAACTCAACGTTACCAAACGTTGGTCCAGAAATTATGCAACTTCGTGAAGAAGAAGATAACCGCGACGGATATATTATTCGTATCGTTTCTGAAAAGCTTGCGAAAAGACCAGAAAAACATAAATTTCTATTAGTCTTCACAGACGGTGAACCTTCTGCCCTAGACTATCAACAAGACGGAATTTTAGATACGCATGAAGCTGTGAAACTCGCTCGTAAAAGTGGTATGGAAGTAATCGGTATCTTCATCGAAGAAGGCGAAGCGAAAGAAGCGACTTATCAATTAATGAAAAACATTTATAATCATCACTTCTTAGTTGCAAATCATGCTGAAGATTTACGATTGAAGATTAAACCATTGCTGAAAAAACTATTACTGAAGACGATTGAATAGAAAAAAGGAGCCTTTTGGCCCCTTTTTCTCGTTCAATTACTTTTTTCTGGTTGAAACTTGTATGGAATGGCTACTTCTAACAATGACTCGAATCCTCCATCGTAGAATGGGAATCGTTCATTTGCGATTGTTCGCTCCACCCACTCTATCGCAGAAATTTCTCCCTCATCTTCTGCATGTAGCTCGCCCGTTAGTACTTTCGCTCGAAATGTAAAAAGTAGTGCGTGATTCCCGGATTCTTCAAAGAATTTTTCATTGATTGCAACAAGTCCACCTGCCATAGCAGTTAAACCTGTCTCTTCTTTTACTTCCCTTACTAGAGCTTCCTCTAACGTCTCACCCTTTTCAACAGCCCCGCCTGGCAATGACCAAACGTTTTGTTCTACATTATGTACCATTAATATTTTATCTGTTTCTTCGTCATGTATTAGTGCATATACGACATCAACTCTTTGCATGTTATTTTCCCCCTCTCAAAAAGAATGAAGAGCCAATTCCTAAGAATCGGCTCTTCCTATTAATTCATCACTAACTCAGCTGTGAGCTTTTTTTTTAACTTAGCCAGCATGTCCGCTGTCATTTTGTCTAAATCGTATTCTGCTTTAAAGCCCCACTCTTTCATTGCTGCTGTTGCATCAATAGAGTTTGGCCAGCTATCAGCGATTGTTTGACGAGCTGGATCTACTGCGTAATCCATTGTAAACGTCGGAATGTGTTTACGAATTGATGCTGCAATTTGCTCTGGCTCGAAGCTCATTGCTGTAATGTTAAACGCATTTCTATGCACTAGCTTACTTGAATCAGCTTCCATTAATGAAATGATCGCTTGTAAAGCATCTGGCATATACATCATATCCATGTACGTTCCTTCAGCAATGTATGAGGTGTATGCACCTTTTTTAATCGCCTCATAATAAATTTCAACTGCATAGTCAGTTGTTCCGCCTCCTGGAGGAGCTACGTAAGAAATTAAGCCTGGGAAACGTACACCGCGCGTATCAACGCCAAACTTTTGATGATAATAATCACATAGTAATTCTCCTGCTACTTTGTTTACCCCATACATCGTAGTAGGACGCTGAATTGTATCTTGTGGCGTATTATCTTTCGGCGTTGATGGACCGAATGCACCGATAGAACTTGGCGTGAAAAACTTACAGTTTAATTCACGAGCTGCTTCTAATGCATTTACAAGTCCACCCATATTTAAATTCCAAGCAAATAACGGATTTTTTTCTGCTGTTGCTGAAAGTAAAGCTGCTAAATGAATAATTGTATCTACTTCATTACGCTTTGCAATATCATGTAGTTTTTGCCCATCTGTTACATCTAACGTTTCAAATGGACCAGACGTTACTACTTCACTATCTGTTTCACGAATATCTGTTGCAATAACGTTTGATGCGCCGTATACATCACGAAGTTTCATTACTAGTTCAGAACCAATTTGCCCTAAAGAACCGGTTACTAGAATTTTTTTCATTTTCCCCACTCCTCATTTGCAAGCTATTCAAAAGATGTCGTTACTTAAATGATGCCCATTTCTTTCCCTACTTTTTCATATTTAAGAATTGCTTCATCTAGCATTTCCTTCGTATGAGCTGCTGTAGGCATATTACGAACGCGTCCTGTTCCTTTAGCTACAGTTGGGAACACGATAGATTTTGCGTATACGCCTTCTTCATTTAGACGTCTACTAAATTCTTGTGTTAATATTTCATCACCAATAATACAAGGTGTAATTGGCGTTTCACTTTCTCCGATGTTAAAGCCAAGTTCTTTTAACCCTTGTTTTAAATAGCGACCATTTTCCCATAAACGATCGTGTAACTCTGTGCTTTCCATTAAGATTTCAATTGATCTCATGCAAGCTGCTGCATCAGCTGGTGTTAATGCTGTAGAGAATAAGAATGGACGTGAACGAACTTTTAACCAATCAATTAAGTTTTGTTTCCCTGCTACATATCCACCAATTACCCCAATTGCTTTTGATAATGTACCAATTTGGAAATCAACTCTATCAGAAAGACCGAAGTGCTTCACAGTACCTGCACCTTTTCCAAGTACCCCTGAACCATGTGCATCATCTACATATGTCATTAAATCTAGCTCTTCTGCAATCTCAACAATTTCTGGTAATTTTGCAATATCTCCATCCATTGAGAAAACACCGTCTGTAATAACCATTAATTTATTGTAAAGACCTGATTCTTTCGCCGCGATTGCTTTTTGGCGTAAATCTTCCATATCAGAATGTTTATAAACGATGATTTTCGCTCTTGATAGACGACTACCATCAATAATAGATGCATGATTTAATTCATCTGAAAGAATCGCATCATTTTTATCCATAACAGCTGAAATCGCTGCCATATTACAATTAAATCCTGATTGATAAGCAATTGCTGCTTCTGTATGTTTAAACTTTGCAATTGTTTCTTCTAATTTAATATGCAAATCTAAAGTACCGTTAATTGTACGAACAGCTCCTGCCCCAACACCGTACTTATGAATTGCACCAATCGCTGCTTCTTGTAAGCAATTATCAGTCGCTAATCCAAGATAGTTGTTTGAAGATAAGTTAATATATTCTTTGCCGCCAATTGTAATAATCGGTCCATTTGGACTTTCAAGCGGATCAATTACGTTATAAAGCCCCTTTGATTTTAAATCCTCTAAATTTTCTTCTAAAAATTTCGCAAGTGTTTTACTAGACATCGTGAAGCCTCCCATCGTTCATGTAAGCGGATTATTGTCTTAATAGTTCTAATAATCCCTCTACTAGCTTAACACGTTTTCAGAATTTATTATAGAAAAATAGTTTAAAGAAACCGCTTACAAATTTTAATTATATATGATTCATTACAAGAAATCTATCATTTACATTCCATATTTGATAGAATTAAAAAAATATTTAGGGAGGCTTCAAACATGGCATTTACAGAATCTGATGTATATAATAACGAAGCGTTTTTTGAGCAATATATGAAACGAAGATACTGCGAAAATAGCCCCAATGAATCCATTGAAAAGCCAGCATTCTTTCAACTCATTGGTGATGTAAAAGGAAAACAAATTCTCGATTTAGGTTGTGGCGATGCTAAGTTTGGCGAGGAATTATTAGAAAACGGATGCCACTCTTACACTGGCATTGAAGGCTCTCAGCTTATGTATGAAAAAGCTAAAAAACAACTAGAAAATAAAAATGGATCTGTTCATTTGATAAACCTCAAAGATTATACATACTCCCCATCCACTTTTGATTTAGTCACATCTAGACTCGCTTTACATTATATTGAACATCTTCATATCATTTTTCAAAATGTGTACAAAACTTTAAAAACAAATGGAACCTTCATCTTTAGCGTTCAACATCCTGTTATTACCTCTTCATTTGAAAGCTTGCAAACGAGTGGTAAAAGAAAGAGCTGGTTCGTCGATGATTATTTTAAACTAGGCAAACGGGTTGAACCATGGATTGACCAAGAAGTTATTAAATATCATCGTACAACGGAAGAGTATTTCACATTATTACAGCAAGCCGGATTTACCATTATAAATCTAAAAGAAGCTACACCAAATCAAACCTATTTTCAAAGTGAAGAGGAATATGAACGACGTTTACGAATTCCCCTCTTTCTATTATTTTCTTGCAAAAAATAAAAAGACGATGAATCCCCATCGTCTTTTTTCGTTATCTCATTGCTTGAGCAACTTCTTTAACTAATCGTCTTCCTCTTCCGTGCGGGATACATAGTGGTGTTCCAAACAACGGATCCGTACTGATTTGACACTCCATACGGAATACATCCCGAACTAACTTCTGGTCAATAACTTCTTCTGGTTTACCTTGTGCATATATTCGTTTATCTTGAATAGCTACAATGTTGTCTGCATAACGGCATGCCAAATTCAAATCGTGTAATACCATAACAATTGTTCGTTGCTCTGTTTCATTTAATTCGAATAATAAATCTAGCACTTCAATTTGGTGAGTCATATCTAAATATGTAGTTGGCTCATCCAGTAAAATAATGTCTGTATCTTGTGCAAGCGTCATTGCAATCCAAGCACGTTGACGTTGCCCACCTGAAAGAGCATGCACATCCCGCTCAGCAAATTCTGTCATACCTGTTGCTGCAAGTGCCTTCTGTACCATTTCCTCGTCTTTTTCTGACCATTGCTTTAACCAAGTTTGATATGGATAACGTCCTTGCTTTACAAGTTGCAATACTGTAAGCCCTTCTGGTGCTTGGGGTCCTTGCGGTAAGATTGCCATTTGACGAGCAATTTGCTTCGTTTGCATACTTTGTAACGCTTGATTATCTAACAAAATATCACCATTTGTTGGCTTTAATAATCTAGCTAGTGAACGTAATAAAGTTGATTTTCCACAACCGTTAGAACCGATGAAGATTGTAATTTCACCTTTTGGAATTTCTAAATCCAACTCATCGATAATAATTGTTTCACCATAGGACAGCGTCAAACGTTTTGTCTCCAATGCTTTTTGCATATTCATCTCCCTTTATGAATTCCGACTTTTATAAAGTAAATAAATAAAATAAGGTGCACCAATTGCTGATGTAAATACCCCTGCTGGAATTTCAAGTGGTGTGAAAATTGTGCGCCCAATTAAATCCGCAGCGAGTACTAAAATTGCACCGACAATAGCTGCAACTGGGAGTAATGCACCGTATAAAGAACCAACTAATCTTCGCGAAATATGAGGTGCCATTAAACCAACAAACCCAATCCCTCCGGCAAAGGCAACCGCCCCACCAATTAAAGCTGTACTAAGTAATAACATAAATACACGCGACTTCGTTAAAGGAACACCAAGTCCTACCGCTATATCATCCCCTAGCTCTTGTGCATTTAAATGTCTAGCAGCGATAAAGGATATTACCGTTAAAATGAGAACCCAAGGCGCAAGTACCATCACATTTTGCCATGAAGAGCCGTAAACAGTACCTGTAATCCATACATTTGCTTGGCTCGCTTGATAAATTGGTGCTAATAACATAAATAACGTTGTTGCCGCTTTCGTTAACGCCCAAAATCCAACACCAATTAAAACAAGACTAATCGGTGATAAGCCATCATTTTTCCATGCAAATAAATATACAAAAAGCGCTACAATCGTCGCTCCAGCAAAAGCTGCGAGCGGCATATAATGAATGCTTACTGTTAGCGCATTGTTTTTATCACTAAATATAGCTAAAAAGAGTACAACTGCTACGCTTGCACCACCTGTAATTCCAATGATATCAGGGGAAGCAAGCGGATTTCTAACGAGCCCTTGTAAAATACAACCTGCTACAGCAAGTGCAATTCCTACAAGGATCGCAATTAAAATACGCGGCATACGAAACTTATTTACAACCATATTTGACATCGCATCGCCATTTCCAGTAATCGCTTGCCATACGTCATAAGGAGCAATCTTCATATCTCCCATACCTGCACTTGCAAAAAATAATCCTATTAAAATTACTAATAAACTCACCAAGACGAGACTAGCTCGTTTATACATTAAAAACGAGAATCCATCTTTTCCTATACGAAACGGGATATACTTCTTCATTTGCTAAGCCCTCTCTTACGTGCAATATAAATAAAGAATGGGGCCCCGATAAATGCTGTCATAACCCCTACTGGTACTTCTTGTGGCATAATGACATATCTTGCGGCTATATCCGCTAAGATTAATAGTATTGCACCTAACAATCCGCTATAGGGCACTCTCCATCTGTGGTCAACTCCAACAAGAAATCTGGCAAAATGCGGAGTTACAATTCCTATAAATCCTATTGGGCCAGCAACCGCAACTGAACCACCCGACAACAATACAATAATGAGTAGTACGAATGATTTCATTAAAATTGTTCGTTGTCCGAGACCTTTTGCAACATCTTCTCCCATCATCAATGTATTTACTTTCCCTGCCATCATAAGAGAGGCAATCCATCCTACTAATAAATACGGAAATACAGATTGTAAAATTTCTATTTTTCTTCCTTGTACAGATCCGGCAAGCCAAAACAATACTTCTTCCATTGCCTTTTCATTCAAAACAAGCAACCCTTGTGTTAATGATGAAAATAAAGCACTTATCGCGACACCTGCTAATGTTAACTTAAGAGGAGTCGTCCCTTCTTTTCCTAAAGAACTAGAAGCAAATACAAGTACAGCTGCAATTGCCGCTCCTAAAAAGGCAATCCACGTGAAAGCCGATAATGACGTCACGGAAAAGATAACAATTGCTACAACTATGAAGAACGCAGCGCCTGAATTTAATCCAATAAAATCTGGTGAAGCAAGTGGATTCTTAGTTAAAGTTTGCATAAGACAGCCTGCAATGGCTAAACTAGCACCAACACTAGCTGCAATTAACGCCCTAGGCAGACGTACATTTTGAATAATAATATGTTCATTGGAACCATTAAAATGGAAAAAAGCATCCAATGCTAGTTTCCAACTCGTATTTGTATATCCGAAAATAATACTTCCCCAAATACAAATAACGACTGCAATGATTCCAACAAATAATCCAATCCATTTTGCTCGATTTGTTTTTAATAACATGCAGCGTTTCCCCTTCAATGTATAATGATACGTTGTTAGTGTATTTCAACTTAATTCTCATTGTCAACGGAAATGAGAATTATTTTCAGCCATATGTATTGACAATCAAAAGATAAAGGCTTAATATCATGCTTGCTATTGAAAAATATTCTCAACATGTAGGGGGTACATAATGAATTTCATGCGGAAGAAATCGTTTACAGTATTTGTATTTTTACTAGCATTTTCAATGCTTTTAAGTGCTTGTGGAAAATCAAATAACAAAGAAGAATCTACAAAAGAAGATAATAAAAAAGAAGTGGTTACTGTAGAACATGCAATGGGTAAAACAGAAGTTCCTGCTAATCCAAAACGTGTAGTTATCTTAACAAATGAAGGAACTGAAGCTTTACTTGAATTAGGTGTGAAACCAGTTGGTGCTGTAAAGTCTTGGACTGGTGACCCATGGTATCCACATATTAAGGATAAAATGAAAGATGTAAAAGTTGTTGGTGATGAAGGACAAGTTAACGTTGAAACAATTGCTTCTTTAAAACCAGACTTAATTATTGGTAACAAAATGCGCCACGAAAAAGTGTACGAACAACTAAAAGCAATTGCACCTACTGTGTTCTCAGAAACATTACGTGGTGAATGGAAAGATAACTTCAAATTTTATGCAAAAGCATTAAATAAAGAAAAAGAAGGCCAAAAGGTTTTAGCTGATTACGAAACACGTATGAAAGATTTAAAAGGCAAACTTGGTGATAAAGTAAATCAAGAAATTTCTATGGTACGCTTTATGCCTGGTGATGTTCGTATTTATCACGGTGATACATTCTCTGGTGTTATTTTAAAAGAACTTGGATTTAAACGTCCTGGTGATCAAAATAAAGATGATTTTGCAGAGCGTAACGTATCTAAAGAACGTATTTCGGCAATGGATGGCGATGTATTATTCTACTTCACATTCGATAAAGGCAATGAGAAAAAAGGTTCTGAACTAGAAAAGGAATATATAAACGATCCTCTATTTAAAAACTTAAATGCAGTAAAGAACGGAAAAGCATACAAAGTTGACGATGTTATTTGGAATACAGCTGGCGGTGTAATGGCTGCTAACTTGCTACTAGACGACATTGAAAAACGCTTCGTTAAATAAATTTATTCTAACCAGCTCCCCTCTTTTATGGAGCTGGTTTTTTCATTTCACTGAAGTGTCACATTATTTCATTTTGTATTTTTATTCCCAATATGTTATATTATAAAAGTAAATAGAATATATTTTCTCTATATCAGAATAAATATTTTAATCTAAATTTTCTGATTAATCACTATTTTAAATTCGTTTAGAATTCAATTACTACATTTGAAAACGCTTATTATCGAGTTTTCAGGGCAAAATACAATAACGGTTGAAGAAAATAGAACTTTTTTAGAAATTTTCTTTCTATTTCCATATAATTCTATTGACTTCTAAATATTTTGTAAATTAAAATGATTACATAAATATCCGTTATACAGGATTAGGGGGAAACAAAAATGGATGCAGCTTTAAAATTAGACAAAGCTGGAGAGCAACAATCACCAAAAAAACATCCACCAGGGTTATACTTGTTGTTCTTTACAGAAGCATGGGAAAGATTTAGTTATTACGGAATGCGTGGCTTATTAGTTCTTTATTTAACAACGAGCTTAGTAAGCGGCGGTTTAGGCTTTGATAAAGCAGTTGCAGTTCAAATTTACGGTATTTTCACAATGCTTGTATATTTCACACCTATTATTGGTGGCTGGTTAACTGACCATTTCATTACGAAACGACACGCCATTACTATTGGCGGTATCATTATGGCGATTGGTAACTTCGTACTATTTTCAATGAACACGAAAACCGGACTATTTTTAGGATTAGGATTATTAGTTATCGGTAACGGATTCTTCAAACCAAATATTTCGACTTTACTAGGTCAATTATATAGCGACAACGATTCTCGTCGTGATAGTGCCTTCACTATCTTCTACATGGGAATCAACTTAGGAGCTCTTATCGCTCCATTCATTTGCGGTTACTTCGCAGATTACAGATACGGTTTCTTAACAGCTTGTATCGGTATGATTATTGGGCAGATTGCATTTAACTTATTAGCACCTCGTTACTTAGGATCAGCTGGAACAACAGTTGTGGGTAAAAAATCTAAAGAACAAAATGCAAAAGCTGTTGAGAAAAAACCTTTAACACCACAAGAGAAAAAACGTACTGTTGCAATTTTAATTTTAACTTGTTTCGTTGTATTCTTCTGGGCAGGATTTGAACAAGCTGGTAGTTCTTTAACACTTTACACAGATAAGTTCGTAGATCGTACAATTGGTGGATTTACAATTCCCACACCTTGGTTCCAATCTGTAAACCCATTATTCATTATCTTATTAGCATTACCAGTTTCTGCATTATGGATTAAACTTTCAAAAACAAAAAATGGTGATTTAAAAATCCCTACAAAAATGGCTTTTGGTATGATTTTACTAGGAGTCGGGTACTTAGTTTTAACTTTAGCTGTTCTAAAAACTGGTAGCGATGAAGGTAACATTACAATGAAAGCAAACTTACTATTCATTGTATTCACTTACATGTTCCACACAATCGGTGAACTATTCTTATCACCAATTGGATTATCTATGGTAAGTGCAATCGCTCCTGTTAAATTAGCATCATTATTAATGGGTGTATGGTTAGCTGGTACTGGCTTTGCAAACTTATTAGCAGGACAATTAGCTGCTTTCACTCAATCTTTAGGATATTTAGAAGTATTTGCAAGCATCGGTGTTATCGTAATCGTACTAGGATTAGTACTTCTTATGTTCTCTAAGAAAATTGCACATATGATGGAATAACAAAAAGACGCTTCTAAAATTAGAAGCGTCTTTTTTATTATTTCTCCTCTAAAGCCGTCACGTCCACATGAACGCTCTCACCAGGATTAGATACGTCATACACTTGGGCACTCCCCTTCTGCTCATCACAGCTCTCAATCCATACTGGTACGCCCTCATATGTAACGTCAATTTTACTTGAAGAAGATAAGATTTGTTTCACACGTTGCACATCCATACTACTATCCCTCCTTTTGCTTACTACACTCCTTTCTATTTTTTCTTTTCCTTTTAGAATATATTCCGTAAGGCAGCATGTTGATTGATAGTCATTTCTTCCTCACCTGTTAATATTTACTCTCTCGCTACCTTTCTGACAAATAAAAAAAGACGTATATTCCACACGTCTTTTTCCATAATATTCAAATTTTAAGAAAATAATGTTTTTACTACTGCACTTACTTTATCATTATGGATTTGATAATACACTTCTAATCCTCGTCTCTCAAAGCGTACTACCTTATTTTGCTTTAACTTCGTTAAATGTTGTGAAACCGTTGATTGCGGAATTTCTAATACTTCCTGTAGTTGTGTTACATTACACGTTCCACGTTGCATTAGTTCCATTACTAGGCGTAGACGCAACGGATGCGCTAACGCTCTTAACATTTGTACATCTTCTTCTGAAATACGACATTCGAATTGATTTTGGCTCATAAAGTTCCCCTCATTTTCGTTTTTATTTTCTTTTTATTTATTTATATATCTGTTCTTATATTTCCTGTTACGACATAACTTTATCAACCTATAACGCTGAAAATTTTTTCCACCTTTATCAGCATAGAATTCAGGAAAAAATCCTTACTGATTTTGAATATTATACTATATGATATAACGAAAAAGCAAAATAAAGGGCTACAAATACTTTGCTTGCAAACGTTGTTTTATCAGGCTTTTTGTTATATTTTCACCTCATTGAAACGCAAAGTAATGATATTGTAAAATACCGTCTATAATTGATAAACTTCCGTAAAGTAGTTGGAGTATACTTAACCTCTTTGTTACACTAAAAGGAATTTTCAGTAAAAAGAGATGCTCTAGTATTAAGAATTTGCTTCTTATTTTTTATTCATATTACATTTGGCTGGACTGTTATTCAAAACCTCATAATGAAATAAACCACTCCTTCCCCCACTAGATCAAACAGGACAGATACGTGCAATATATCAAACTTTATATTCGATACAAAAGACGGCATCTACTATACACCTATTGGGACAATGGCATATGAACAAAATACTCACTGAATAAAGTTTCACTTTAAAAAACGCACTCAAATACATTTAAGTGCGCTTTTTGTCTACTTTATGAACAAAGCTTTCTTTTAACACTATTATGGAATAATTATACTTTTTTACGTTGACAATAGTGTTGAAGGAGAATATACTAAGCATGTAAGTTGATTGTGAATTGTTTCACAAATAATGTGAATTTCTTCACATATAATAGATAGGAGTTGTCATTATTATGAGTACTTGGACACAAATTTATGACCCATTAAACAATATTTGGTTATCTGCACTAATCGCAGCACTTCCAATTTTCTGCTTCATCATTTGTTTAATGGGACTCAAAATGAAAAGTTATATCGCTGGTCTTTACAGTGTGATTGTCGCTATTATTCTTGCTATATTTGTTTATAAAATGCCAGCAACTGTAGCTGTAGCATCTGCCGGATTCGGTGTTTTATCTGGATTTTATCCAATTTGTACTATCGTTATCGCAGCAATTTTCCTTTACAAATTAACTGTTAAAACAGAGCAATTCAACATCATTCGCGATAGTATTTCCAGCATTACAAATGATCAACGTTTACAAGTATTATTAATCGCTTATTCTTTCGGTGCTTTCTTAGAAGGCGCAGCTGGTCTAGGGGTTCCAGTTGCTATTACAGCTGCATTACTTGTAGGTATGGGCTTTAACCCATTAAAAGCAGCAGGTATTTGTTTAGTAGCTAACATCGCTGGTGGTGCTATGGGTGCTATGGGTATTCCAGTTACTGTACCAGCACAATTAACTGAACTTGATGCATTAACTATAGGTCGTCAAACTGTTCTTATTTTACCATTCATTAGCATTATTTTACCTTTCTTACTTGTTTCCATGGTCGATGGAATTAAAGGTATTAAAGAAACTTGGCAAGGTATTCTTGTAAGTGGTGTTTCTTTCGCAGTTACTCAGTTCCTTGTAACTTACTTCTTAGGTGCAGAACTTACTAATATTTTCGCAGCCGTTGTAAGTATGATTGCCCTTGCATTATTCTTACGTGTTTGGCAACCAAAATCTTCTACTAAAGAAGAAAAACAAGAAGAAAAAGAAGCTCATACATTCAATCAAATTTTATATGCTTGGTCTCCATTCGTATTCTTAACTGCATTCGTAACAATCTTTAATTTAAAACCGATTAAAGCTTTATTCGCTCCGGATGGTGCGTTAGCAAACTTAGTATTTAACATTCAGTTCCCTGGTCTTCATAATATGGTTATGAAAACTACACCAATTACAAAAGCCGATACACCTTTCGCAGCGATTTTCAAATTCGATGTATTTTCTTCTACAACTACTGCGATTGTATTAGCAATTATCGTGTCACTTATCGTTTACCGCGTAAAAGGTAAAATGATTAAAGAACTAATCGTTGAAACAATTAAAGAATTAAAAGCTCCAGTATATACAATTTGTAGCGTTATCGCTTTAGCTTACGTAGAGAACTACTCTGGTATGTCATCTACACTTGGACTTGCATTCTCTTCTACTGGTAATGCATTCCCAGTTCTTTCTCCAATCTTAGGATGGATTGGCGTATTCATTACAGGATCAGTAGTATCAAGTGGTTCATTATTCGCACCGCTTCAAGCAGTAACTGCAGATCAATTAAACATCGTTCCTTCTACACTCGTTGCATTAAACGTAGTAGGTGGTACAATGGCGAAAATGGTTTCACCACAATCTGTAGCAGTTGCTTGTGCGGCAGTTGGACTAGTTGGTAAAGAGTCTGCTCTATTTAAAACAGCAATGAAATATAGCTTAATCTTCTTAGCTGTTATTAGCTTACTTCAATTAAACGCTGTATTTAATATCTTTTAAAAAATAAAACACCGATCCAAATGGATCGGTGTTTTATTTTTTTATCTCGCATTAACGCGGGATGCTCCCCCACTGATTAAAGTTTCACTTTATCCTTTAATAAAGAAGCTCCAGCAATTTCAGGGTGAGTCATTTCGAATGGATCTAAAATAATATCCAATTCTTCTTCTGTTAGTACACCATGTTCTAAACATAACTCTCTAACAGATTTCCCTGTTTCAATCGCTTCGCGCGCAATGCGAGATGCTGCTTCATAACCAATGTGAGGGTTAACTGCTGTAATAATTCCAACACTTTTCTCAACATATTGCTTCAGCAATTCTTCATTTGCTGTAATTCCTTTAATACAGTATTCACGGAATACACGGAATCCGTTATTCATAATACTAATAGATTGAATTAAATTAAATACAAGCACAGGCTCCATTACGTTTAATTCTAATTGTCCTGCTTCTGATGCCAAGCAAATTGTATGATCATTACCAATTACTTGGAAAGCAACTTGGTTAATTACTTCTGCCATAACTGGATTTACTTTACCTGGCATAATAGATGAACCTGGTTGGCGTGCAGGCAATTGAATCTCTGCTAATCCGACACGTGGCCCAGACGCCATAATACGAAGATCGTTTGCAATTTTAGACATATTCATCATACATACTTTTAATGCTGCAGATACTTCTGTGTATGCATCTGTATTTTGCGTTGCATCAACTAAATGCTCTGCACCGACAAGCGGGAATCCGCTAAATGTTCGTAAATGTTTTACCACTTGTTCAATGTACGTAGGATTTGCATTTAATCCCGTACCAACAGCTGTCGCTCCCATGTTCACTTCATATAAATGTTGGCGAGACTGTTTAATTCTTTTTATATCACGCGCAAGCACGCGGCTATACGCTTCAAATTCTTGTCCAAGGCGAATTGGCACTGCATCTTGTAAATGTGTACGCCCCATTTTAATGACGTGATCGAACTCTTTTGCCTTTGTACGGAAAGCAGCATGAAGTTCTTCCATTGTAATAAGAAGCTCTTCTAACATCATAAGAGTAGCAATATGAATTCCCGTTGGAAAAGCATCATTTGTTGATTGAGCCATGTTCACATGCGTGTTTGGACTAATTTTCGCATACTCACCTTTTTCGTATCCCATACGTTCTAATGCTCTATTCGCAATTACTTCATTTGTATTCATATTAATAGAAGTTCCAGCACCGCCTTGAATTGGATCTACAATAAATTGATCATGGAACTTTCCGTCAACAATTTCTTGTGCTGCTTCCGCAATTTCTTGCCCAATATCTTTAGCTAAGTAACCAGTATCCATATTCGCAAGTGCCGCCGCTTTTTTCACAATTGCCATTGCCGTAATGAGTGACGGATGAATGCGATATCCTGTAATTGGAAAGTTTTCTACGGCACGTAATGTTTGTACACCATAATAAGCTACACTTGGTACTTCCTTTTCACCTAAAAAGTCTTTTTCTATACGTATATCCTTCGTTGCTATCATTTGCATCACCTATACTTTTTTCATTCTAAATCCTTATCTGAAAAATCCGCCATCTCAAAATACGAATATTATTCAGAAGAATTTTTCAGTATCCACCTTCACTATATAGCACCTCTTTTGAAAGCGCAAACATTTAATTTTCTATATATCCTTTTTATTAAAGTTTATAGAAAATCATTCTTCTACTTTCTTTATCTCCACTCGTTTAATTTGATGCATATCCTTTTCAAGGACTTTAAAATAAAAGCCATGTTTCTCAATAACATCCCCTTCAGCAACGACTTGTTTTTGTACCATGATCCAACCACCAATTGTATCTACATCATCAGCAACCAAATGTATGCCAAATAAATCATTTACTTCACTAATAAGCACTTTTCCCTCTACAATTTTACATCCTTCGCTTATGTGTTCAATAGGCGGGTGTTCATCTTCATCGTATTCATCTCGAATTTCTCCAACAATTTCTTCTAAAATATCTTCTAGCGTGACAATGCCTGCTGTACCACCATATTCATCATATAATACAGCTAACGGAATTCGTCTTCTTTGCATTTGTAATAGCAAATCATGAATTGGGATATTTTCTAATACTTCAATAACTGGCCTTGTATATGGTGTAATCGAGCACTCTTCCTCTCGATTACCATCCATATAACGAATAAATAAATCTTTTACATTAACCATTCCGATAATCTCATCTTTATCTTCACCAAATACAGGATATCTCGTATATTTTTCTTGCGCAATTACTGTAATATGTGTTTCAAACGGCTCGTCCTCATATAATCCTACAACTTCCGTACGAGGTACCATAATTTCCTTTGCTACTCTATTATCGAATTCAAAAATATTATTTACGTATTTAAATTCCCTTTGATTAATCTCTCCGCTCTCATAACTCTCCGATAAGATTAACCTTAATTCTTCTTCTGAATGAGCTACTTCATGTTCAGAAGCTGGATGTAACCCAAATAAACCTGTTACAAGCCTTGCTGAACCATTTAAAGCCCAAATAAACGGATACATAACTCGGTAAAAATAAATTAGTGGCTTTGATAATAATAAGCTAACTTGCTCTGACCTTTGTATAGCTAATGTTTTTGGGGCAAGTTCCCCAATAACAACATGTAAAAATGTAATCACTGCAAAGGCAATAATAAATGAAATTGTACTAGCAATGGCAGGAGATAATTGTAATTTTAAGAACAATGGCTCGAGTAAATGTTTTATAGTTGGCTCTCCTAACCACCCGAGCCCTAACGCAGTAATCGTAATACCTAACTGACATGCTGATAAATACTCATCTAAATTTGCAGTTACTTTTTTAGCAGCCAATGCACCTCGTCGTTTTTCAGTAACGAGTTGATCAATGCGACTGCTACGCACCTTAATAATTGCAAACTCAACAGCCACAAAAAAAGCTGTTAATGCAATAAGAATGGCTACCATCAATAATTTTAAAATATCCACATATGTCCTTTAGCTTTCTTAGCTAAAGTTACACCTCCTTTTAAAAAGAAGTTTCACTTTAGTTTCTTCAATTATTAGAAAGCAACCCTATATAAAATTCACCAATTTTCAAACCTCATACAATTCTAAAGGTAAACCGTCAGGATCTTGGAAAAAGACGAATTTCTTCCCCGTTATTTCATCAATACGTATCGATTCCGTCTCAACACCACATTGATTTAAATGCGTCACAGCTTCTTCTATATTTATAACTGCAAATGCTAAATGTCTAAGTCCAGCTGCTTCTGGAAAACTTGGGCGCTCAGGCGGACTTGGAAATGAAAATAATTCTATTTGATACTCTTCTCCTACACATAAATCCAACTTATAAGAATCGCGTTCCTTTCTATATACTTCATTTATCACTTTAAAACCTAATATTCTAGTATAAAAATTTTTTGACACTTCATAATTCGAACAAATAATTGCAACGTGATGCACTTTACATATATTCATGATTTCTCTATTCCTTTCTTTACCAAAGATGCATATTCTCCCTTGAAATGAAAAACATATATAGCAGAACATTTCTTTTAGGGGGCTTACTATGAAATTTATCATTTTTTTTGTCGGACTTATCGTCGTTTTCTTCCTTGCTTATATTGCTAGCAATAATAAGAAACACATTAAATTTAAACCTATTTTCATCATGCTTATTATACAGTTAATTTTAACCTATTTATTATTAAATACAGAAATTGGTCTCATACTTATTCGGTTCATTTCCAGCCTTTTCACAAAGCTACTCGAGTATGCTGCTGATGGTATAAACTTTGTGTTTGGCGGTCTTGCAAATAAAGGTGAGATGTCGTTTTTCCTTACTGTATTATTACCGATTGTCTTTATTTCCGTCTTAATTGGTATATTACAACATTTCAAAATACTACCATTTTTTATTCATTGGATTGGTTTCTTTCTTAGCAAGATAAATGGTCTTGGGAAATTAGAATCTTACAATGCCATCGCTTCCGCTATTGTCGGCCAATCAGAAGTGTTTATTACGGTAAAAAAGCAATTAGCACAAATTCCAAAACACCGTCTTTATACACTTTGTGCATCAGCCATGTCAACAGTATCTATGTCTATCGTAGGTGCCTATATGACGATGATTGAACCTAAATATGTAGTAACCGCACTCGTTCTCAATTTATTTAGCGGTTTTATTATCATACTCATCATTAACCCTTACGACGTTAAAGATGAAGAAGATATTTTGGAAATAAAAGGTGAAAAGCAAAGTTTCTTTGAAATGCTTGGCGAATATATTCTTGATGGTTTCCGGGTAGCCATTGTCGTTGGCGCCATGCTCATCGGATTCGTAGCATTGATTAGCTGCATTAATGACCTATTCCTCATTATATTCGGCATTACTTTTCAGCAATTAATCGGCTACGTATTTGCACCTATTGCATTTCTTATCGGTGTACCAAGTTCTGAAATTGTCGCAGCTGGTAGCATTATGGCAACAAAGCTTGTAACGAATGAATTTGTAGCAATGATGGATCTTAGTAAAATTTCCAATAGCCTTTCTCCCCGTACAGTTGGTATTATTTCTGTTTTCCTCGTTTCTTTTGCCAACTTTTCTTCTATTGGAATTATTTCCGGTGCAGTAAAAGGGTTAAACGAAGACCAAGGAAACGTTGTCGCAAGGTTTGGGCTTAAATTACTATATGGAGCTACTCTCGTTAGTATTTTATCTGCAATTATCGTAAGTATTATGTTGTAATTAGGTAAAATTTTATCATTTTCTTATCCCTATCTTTTGTATACAATAACGAATAGGTGTCTTATAAAGTGAAACTTTACTCAGAGGGGACTATCCCCCTCTGAGTATTAGCCTTCACCAATCGGGCTTTTACGGGCAGTTAACTCCCACCTAACTTCCTTGCATTCGCTGGACTTTGAGGTGGGAGTTTTACTGCCCGTTAATGCGGGATAAATAATCAAGACATCTATTTTTTATACATGTACAATCGCTTTTATTTAGCGTAAAATATTTTTTATGTGTTTTAATACACCTAGATGTATACACTTTGATAGTTTTAAAGGAGAAAAAATGATGAAATCCGACACAAACAACAATATGCGAGCCAAAAAAGGACGCTCAAAGAAAAAACGCCTACTTTGGTTCCTTCTTATTCCATTACTAATTGTAGCACTTGGAGCAGGAGGTTACTCCTTCCATATATACAGTAAAGCAAAATCCATTTTAAATAACGCTTATTCTGAACTAGGTCGAGGAGATAAATCCAACAAACGTGAAAAAGCAGTTAAACCTATGACTGATAACATTTCCGTACTTATTATGGGTGTTGATGAAAGTGATATTAGAGAAAAAAATTATGGAAAAGCAACTCGTACGGATGCGCTATTACTTGCAACAATTAATAAAAACGATAAATCCGTTAAACTTGTAAGCATTCCACGTGACTCACGCGTCTACATTAAGTCACGTGATAAATACGATAAAATTACACATGCACACGTATTCGGCGGTGTAGACAGCACGATTGATACAGTAGAGAACTTTTTAGACGTTCCTGTTGACTACTACGTAAAATTTAACTTTAAATCCTTTATCAAAATCGTTGATTCCCTTGGCGGTATTACTGTCGATGTTCCTGTTGAGTTTACAGAACAAAATAGTAAAGACGAAGCAAATGCAATTCATCTTAAAAAAGGACGTCAACATTTAAACGGAGAAGAGGCACTTGCACTAGCTAGAACTCGTCACATCGATAGCGATTATATGCGCGGTCAACGACAACAACTTGTTTTAGAAGCTATTGCCGAAAAAGCACTATCTCTTAATTCCATTAATAAAATCGGTGGCCTACTAGATGCTGTCGATAATGATTTAAAAACAAATTTAACTTTTGATGATATGATGACAATTGCAAAAAATTCAATGGATTCAAGTTTAAAAATGGACAAATTTCAAGTGGAAGGTACAGATAAATATATAGATGGTATTTATTATTACGTTCCAAACGAAAAAAGCGTCAATAATATATCGACAACACTTCAAGAACATCTCGGTGTTACGAATAAAAATGAGCATAAAAAATTATAATAAAAAGGCTGCTAGATTTTTCTAGACAGCCTTTTTATTATAATTTTCAACAAATTTTTCATGCATATTGTGACAAAAAGAGACAATTATTACAACAGTGTAACATTTTTTATAAAAACATTACACACACAGTGGAAATAATAGTATACTAGAACTTACATACTGTTATTTTCATCATTTTTATACAAAAAATGTAATACATATATTTATACACAAATTTCTGGGGGGAAATAAATGAAGCTAAGTAAAATACTGATCGGTTCTGCAATTGCAGGGGGCATATTACTTTGTGTAGGCGGTATTGGTGGATATCAATATGTATCCAAATTAAATAATCAATTAAATAACACCGCATTACCAAATACTACGTTTGAAGGTATTTCTCTTGATGGAAAAAATAAAGCAGATATTCAAGCAATTATTAATCAAAAAATAAATGAATTAGATCAAAAATCCCTTACCTACATATTCCAAGATGATAAACAAACTTACATATGGAAAGATTTAGGTATAAATTATAAAGAGAAAGATATCGTAAACAAAATCTTTAAAGAACAAGAAGGAAACGTAATGAGTCGTTACAAAATGCGGAAGCAAGCTGAAAACGATGAATTAAAACGTGACTATAAATTAACACCACAATTAAATACAACAGCTTATGAAACCTTTATAAAAGATAAATATAATGAAACATTAAAAAATCCTGTTAATGCAGAATTAAGTATTGAAGGCTCTACTGTAAATGTTAGTCAAAGTCAAAACGGAGAAAAAATTGATAAAGGCAAACTACGCGATTTAACAAACGAAGCTATTACTACTGGTAAATCAGATGTTACATTACCGGTTACATTAATAAAACCAGAACGTTCTACAGAAGATATACAGAAAATGGGGATTAAAGAAGTAATTGCTGAGTACTCTACTCCAATGGCTGGCCGTAATGGTAATCAATCCTTTAACGTAAATAAATCAGCTAATACTTTAAGTGGAGTTATTGTAGCACCTGATGAAACGTTTAGTTTTAATGGCCGTGTTGGTGTAACTGATGCTGCACATGGTTATAAATCTGCCGCAGTATATTCACAAGGTAAAGTTATACAAAGTGCAGGCGGAGGCGTTTGCCAAGTCAGCAGTACTTTATATAGCGCAGCTTTAAGGGCAGATTTAGGAATTGTTTCTCGAAGTAATCATTCTATGCCCGTAAATTATTTACCACTTGGGCAAGATGCAGCAGTGGCAGACTATGGTCCGGATTTAAAATTTAAAAACAATACAGGTAATCATATTTATATTCAAGCATTTTCAAATGGAGGTAGTATTACTACACGCATTTTCGGTACAAATACTGGTAAAAATGTTGAAGTTTCTTCTCAAGTAATTAGTAGAACTAATGATAAAATAACAGCGGTTACGTATAAAAAAGTAACACAAAACGGCGAAGTACTATCAAATGGACAAATTTCAAAAAGCGTATATAAAAGTGCCCCAAAACAATGAGATACTATCAAACGGACAAATTTCAAAAAGCATAAAGAAAAAGGCGTAATCTACTCACGCCTTTTTCTTTTGCAGTAATAGTAAAAAAGTTTCAAGATGATCCTTCGTTTCTTCTAAAGACCATATACGATTCCCTTGCTTCGCAGCCAGTACGCACGCTTCTTCCCACGCGTTCTTGTTCTTCATATATACTAATTCATCGCGTAATTTCAAAACAATTTCTTCATCTTCTTGCTCTATAAACTCTGCCATCACGCTTACTATTTCATCCTCATGAATACTTAACGTACAGTATGATTTAAGAAAGTATTGTAATGTCGTATACATATGTACTCCCCCTTCTTATTTGTCAGATGGATAAGAAGTAATAATCTTATATCCTAAATCTCCTGACTTATCTCTCGCTAAAACAGTAACAGTTTTTACTAACTTATCTTTTACATTCATATTTTTCTTTATTACCGTTTTCCCAACCGGGAATGAATGAGTTGTATTTAATACGAGACGAGCCTCTTTAGAATTTTTTAACCAATCTTGAATTTCTTTATCATGTTGCTTCAAACTATCTTTTACAGCTTTCGTCGCTGTTTCTTTATCATAGTATGTACTTGCCGCTGATACTTTATCTGTCTTCAAACGATTCTTCAAATCCTCTTCTGATTTTCCTACATGCCTTTCAATCGTATGACCATTTTTAGGAGGCCCTTCCATTTCATCTAAAATATTATCACTAATTTTTTCTACTGACGTACCTTGATTCCCTGTTTGTTTCTCAGTTTTTTGTTCTTTTCCTGCACATCCACTTAAGATCAGCATCAATGCCAGTAAACTACTGAAGAAAAGACTATTTATTCGTTTCATCATATCACCTCTTCCATGATTATTATCGTAACTTCACTAAAAGTCAATTTCACAACGAAAAAACACATACATTTTTTAAACCCTTCAGCTATTTTGCTATATTTACCACTCTATCTTCATCAAACCACTGTTTTTCACCTACTTTAAAATATACCCCTATGATTTTCTAATTATTTCCCGAATTAAAACACCATTTAAAACACTGCATAAACCCTGTAAAAATAGGGTTTATGCAGTGTTTTTTAATAAATTAAAATATACCCCCATTTTTATATACCACATACCTATATACGGTATATAAATGTCGTTCTGTCAACGTTTTCTACATTATGTAAATTTCTCCTTGCCTATCCATTCGAAATATGGTGTAATGCAAAAAAAGATAAAGGATTTTATAATATGGCAGAAACGATTCAAAATTTCCTAACAGAATACTATTCAATCGCAATTCCACTTAGTATCTTAATCAATATCATCATCAGTCTTTTAGGTTTTATCCCTAGCATCTTTTTAACCGCCATTAATATACAGCTATTTGGCGTTACAAATGGCACACTCATTTCGATCGCAGGCGAAGCATTAGGCGCTATTATCTCGTTTTATATTTATCGCATAGGCCTTCAAAAGTTCACTCACGATAAAGTAAATAAGTATCCAAAGGTAGAGCGTCTTCTTTATGTAGAAGGTAGAGAGGCCTTTCTACTCGTTCTATCGTTTCGATTGATACCTTTCATCCCATCAAGTATCGTGACTTTATTTGCAGCTCTAGGGAAAATGTCATTACTCTCCTTCAGTATTGCCAGTACAATAGGTAAAATACCGGCCTTATTGATTGAAGTATATTCGGCATATCATGTTATGAATGGAACAAATGAAGCGAAGTGGATTGTAACAATCGCAGGTTGCATTGGATTGTTCTATTTGTGGAAAAAATGGAGAAAAAAATAAAGAAGGAGCCTATGCTCCTTCTTTATTTTGAAGTATTTTATTAATATCTATCCCTTAAATCCTTAGTTTACACCAACAGCACTAAATGATTGCTTCACTGCATTTACTTCTGCAGAGCTAGCACCATATAAATCCGCTGCAGCTTGTACTGCACCAGCACGAGCTTGACTAAATGTAGTAGATTGCGTGAAATACTGTGTATTTGCACGGTAGTAAATCGCACCTAATTTATCTTTACCAATACCAGTTACAGTTACACCAGAATGCGTACCGCCATTTGCTAATAAATAAGCTTGCTTGTTAATAATACCACTGTTCGTATGAACCCCACCGTTATCACTAGTACCAGTGTAACGCTTAGAATAATGGTCTGGATCACCATATTTCGCTGGATCACTCATAGAGCGAAGTGCATCTCCTGCTTTACCAGGCGTGTAAATATCTTCACCAATTTCCCAATCTGGATTACGATTATCATAGTATTCTACTAAAGTACCAAAGATATCAGAAATTGCTTCATTTAGCGCTCCTGATTCATTTTGATAAATTAAATCCGAGCTATTTTCCGTAACAGCATGCGTTAATTCGTGACCAATTACATCAATTCCACCAGATAATGAAGTGAATGTTATACCATCACCATCTCCGTATACCATTTGTGAACCGTTCCAGAATGCATTATTATACTTACTTCCGTAATGAACTGTTGATTTTAATGGTGCTCCTGCATCATTAATAGAGTTTCTATTGAATGTAGCTTTATAATAATCATATGTTCTACCAGCATAGAAATGAGCATCTACTGCTGCTGCATCATACGCTGCATTGAAAACATTATCTGTATCTGCCCATAATGTTCCCGGTAATGTTGAACGGTTTTTCGCATCATATGTGAAAATTGTTGCCCCGCGCGTATTATCTTGCAAGTAGTAAGATGACCCAGATAACGTTGTATTAAGCGATTTCGTATCTCCTAATACACCTTTACCAGTTCCCACTTTATTCGTTCCTGTTACTGGCTTTGCAGCAGCTTTTGCTTCCTGTTTAGGAGCATCTTGCTTAACTGGTGACTTATCTTCATTTGTTACATGATCAAGTTTATTATATTTATTTAACACTTTACCGCTGTCTGCTTCAATGAAATAGTAGTAGTTTCCTGGGCTTGGATCTAAGAAGTTTAGATTTACAACGTATGCATATGTTGTTTCTTCACCGTTTTGATATACATATAAGTCCGCTTTTGGTTCTACCTCATATTTCGGTGTTACACCTAAATCTTGCTGCGCGATTGCAATCGCTTTTGCGGCTTCAATCTTATTTTTATTTTTCAACTTTTCTTTCTTGTCTAAATCAGGTGCAACTGTTCCAGACAATACTTTTAAAGAACCATCTTTACTTACGTGAGCTACTTGAGTAGAACCCCATACAGGTACTCCTTCGTAAACTTGTTGCATACGTACTACTGTTGAATCAGTTACAGCATCTTTTTTCACTTGTTTCACTTTGAAAGAATCTTGCGCACTCTTTTCCCCTAGCTTATAATCACCTTTTGCTGCATTTAAATAATCAAACACAACAGATTCCGCTTTCTTGCCAGTTGCTCCAGTTAGATCACCAGAAATAAACTCAGGCGACTTCACTGTCTCATTGTACTTCTTCGTAGAGAGCACATTTTTTGAATCTGCAAACGCAGAGCCTGTCCCTCCAAATGTAGTAACTGCCATTCCTGCCGCTAACACTAACGCTAAACTTTTCTTTTTCATGAACCTTCCCCCTAATAAAAATTTTTTTGAAAAAGAGTAGTTTCATATTAGCATTATGTTTCCACTATTAATATACTAAAAATTCAAATAATTTTTTTCTCAAGTTTTGTAGAATTTTGAGGAACAAATATTGAAAAAACCCTTTCCGTTGGGAAAGGGTTTTTTTTATAAATTAATTTGTTCAACTGTTTTAGCTTCTTGCCCTAGAGTATCCGGCTTCCAAGCATACTGAATATCCAATAATACAGCTGCAATTGCCATAACCACAAATGTTCCTGCAATTAACTTTTTCATACTATCCCTCCTCTTTATTCTTCTAATAAAGTAATTGCTAATTTATAATAGCGATTACTTTCTTTAAAATCTGAGCATTCTTCTAAGTATTCAGCTAGTTCTAAGTATACTTTCTTTAAATCTTTTATATTTTCCTCTGTTTTAAAGAAAGGAACTACTTCTGTTTCTAGAAATTTTTTATAGAGGTCCCTTTCTTCAAAATATTTATATCTTAAATTTAACAATAAATATAACATCCCTTTGTATCTCTCATCTTTCCTTGCAGCAAGGATACCTTTTTCAATCCATTCAGCCGCTTCCTCAAGTTCTCCTAATTGAATACACTGCAACGAGAGCTCATACATGGCATCAATATAATTCATATCCTCTTCTTTTTTATATTTTAAGCATTCTATATAATACTCTTTCGCCTTGGCATAATTTTTTTGTCGGTAGTACAGATAACCAATATTATTTAAAGCAATAGAAAGAATATTATCTTTATCAGCAAAAGAAGTTGCTTCTCTTATGATATGATTATAGATTTCCATAGCTTCATTATATTGTTTTTTTCTAGTATAACTAAACGCAATTAAAAACTTACAATTAATTATATTTCTAAATTTATATTCGCTTTTAAAACCTTCTAATGCCACATTAGCAAAGTATAATGTCATATGATCTATTTCCATCTGACTATATGTCAATGCTAAATTATAATATATTCCTGTTTCATAATATCCTAACTCTTTCGCCATCGATTCTGTTTTTAACAAATACTCTAATGCTTGCGTATATTTGTACTGCACAGAATATAATAATGCCTTATTATACGTATATAACATCTTCTGAAAAGGCGAGTATTTCTTATACACTTTCTTCAATCCGTCCAATTCTTCTTCAACAGCAGGGAGATCCCGCTTCATCATTAAATAACGTGTATACAGCAGTTTATAATAATTTATAATTTCAAAATCCAAAACATGCTTCATTTCACCTTGCAACTCTTCATATATGCGTTCTACTTGTTGCTTGTCCAAATGAACTAGTGCATTCAACCATTCATCCAGCTTCCCCTTCACATCTTCTTCTACATCTCTTAAATCCGTTACAGCAATCTCTAATCTTGCGCAGAGCAATTGTAGAATTTCTTCTGATGCTTCGATCTTTCCATTTTCGATCTTACTTAAGTATGAGACAGAACAAATGCCCTGACATAATTCTTCTTGTGTCATTTTTTGCTGTAGCCGTTTATAAAAGACTTGTTTGCCTATTTTTTCTAATGTTTGTTGCATTGTCCTCCTCCATTCTCATTACCCCCATTACTCTAATAATACATAAAATCTAAAGAAATATAAATTGATAAATGTTAATTTTCTAAAAAATATGCATTATTTCATTTTTTTCTCTCTTGACTTCACATCAATATCTCTTCTTTGCTACGAACGTCGTAAAATTGGTATACTATAACCAAATTACGGAGGTGTTTTCGCAATGAATTATTATAAAGACGATAGTTATGCCTTACATACAGATTTATATCAAATCAACATGGCTTATACATATTGGAAAGATGGTATTCATAATCGCCGTTCTGTTTTTGATTTATATTTTCGAAAGCTTCCATTTGAGAATGGCTACGCTGTTTTTGCTGGTCTTGAAAAAATTGTAGAGTACATAGAAAATTTCAGTTTTACCGAGAGCGATATCGCTTATTTAGCAGAATTACAATTTGAAGAAGAATTCCTTCATTATTTACAAAATATGAAATTCACTGGGGTCATTCGTAGTATGCAAGAAGGTGAAGTTGTATTCAATAACGAGCCTTTATTACGTGTTGATGCACCACTCGGTGAAGCACAAATTATTGAAACTGCCCTTTTAAACATTGTGAATTACCAAACATTAATTGCAACAAAAGCTGCTCGTATGAAGCATGCTGCAAATAACGATGAACTTTTAGAGTTTGGCACAAGACGTGCTCATGAATTTGATGCTGCCCTTTGGGGAACACGCGCTGCCTTTATTGGCGGTTTCTCATCTACAAGCAACGTTCGTGCTGGAAAACGCTTCGGGATACCTGTAGCCGGCACACATGCTCACTCTTTCGTTCAAGCGTATCGCGATGAATATGTCGCGTTTAAAAAATACGCTGAAACTCACAAAAAATGTGTTTTTCTCGTCGATACATATGACACATTAAAATCTGGTGTTCCAAATGCGATTCGTGTTGCAAAAGAATTTGGAGATCGTATTGATTTCTATGGCATTCGTCTTGATAGTGGTGATATGGCTTATTTGTCTAAAAAGGCAAGAATATTACTAGATGAGGCTGGGTTTACAAATACAAAAATTATCGCTTCTAGCGATTTAGATGAATACACAATTATGCACCTTAAATCTCAAGGAGCAAAAATTGACGTATGGGGTGTTGGAACAAAATTAATTACATCCTTTGAGCAACCAGCATTAGGGGCTGTTTACAAACTAGTTGCGATTGAAGATACTGACGGGAAATTAAATGACACGATTAAAATTTCATCTAACCCTGAAAAGATTACAACTCCAGGGCTTAAACGAATTTATCGTATAGTCAACAGGGTTAATAATCATGCTGAAGGCGATTATATTGCGTTAGATTCTGAAGAGCCTGAAAAAGAAGAACGCTTAAAAATGTTCCACCCTGTTCACACATATATAAGTAAATTCGTAACAAACTTTGAAGCACGTGAACTGCATAAAGACATTTTCGTTAACGGTGAAAGAACATACGAACTACCAAGTATATTAGATATTCAAAAGTATAACGAACAGAGTCTCGCTCTATTTTGGGAAGAATACATGCGAACTTTAAACCCCGAAGAGTATCCTGTCGATTTAAGCCAAGAGTGCTGGGATCATAAAATGAATTATATTCAAACTGTTCGTGAACAAGTTGAAAAAAACATACAAAAATAAACAGAGAAGTTTCCTCCTTCTCTGTTTTTTCAATACTATATGGATATTTGTAAAAAATATATTAAAATAACAAGGTGAATATTTTTCATTTGTAAAATTTAATATCGCGTTATTAAAAACTAAAATAATATTTGATATTATTTTATTGAGTCACTTTCAACAAAATAACCGATAAAAAAGAGGACGCAATTGCGCCCTCTTTTTATAAATCTTTCACTCGTAGTACACGCATTGCATTTAATACTGCAATTAACGTCACACCCACATCTGAGAAAACAGCTTCCCACATTGTCGCTATACCAAAAGCACCAAGTAATAAAACTAATCCTTTTACACCTAATGCAAATATAATATTTTGCCATACAATACTTCTTGTGCGTTTTGCAATTTTAACAGCTGTTGCAATTTTTGAAGGTTCATCAGTCATTATAACGATATCTGCAGCTTCAATCGCTGCATCCGATCCTAAGCCACCCATAGCAATACCAACGTCCGCTCGTGCTAATACTGGCGTGTCGTTAATACCATCACCAACGAAAGCAACTTTTTCTTTTCCACGCTTAGCCGCATCAATTTTTTCAATCTCTTCTACTTTTTGTTGTGGTAGTAGTTCTGCGTGAACTTCATCTAAACCTAATTCTTTTCCAACAGCTTCACCAACTGCTTTTGCATCCCCAGTTAACATCACTGTCTTCTTGATACCTAGTTCTTTTAACTTTTGAATCGCTTGTTTTGAATCCTCTTTTACCTCATCTGAGATAACAATATAACCTGCGTATTTACCATCTACAGCAACGTGAACTAATGTACCTACTGTTTCTGGTTGCTTAAATTCAATATTTTCTTTTCTCATTAATTTAGCATTACCTGCGAAAATTTCTTTTCCTTGTACTTTTACAACTGTACCATGACCAGAAATTTCACTATAGTCTTCAATAGCATTTTCATCGATTGATTTTCCATATGCATTTCGAATAGATTGTGCAATTGGATGATTTGAATATACTTCTGCAAACGCTGCATACTCTAACAGTTCTTCACTAGTAGTACCTTCACTTGGCTCCATTTTTGTAACTTTAAAGACACCTTTTGTTAATGTACCTGTTTTATCAAAGACGATATATTTCACATCATTCAATGCTTCTAAATAGTTACTTCCTTTTACTAAAATCCCACTTTTGGATGCACCACCGATACCTCCAAAGAATCCAAGAGGAATGGATACGACTAACGCACATGGACAAGAGATAACTAAGAATACTAACGCTCTATAAATCCACTCGGAGAATGTAGCACCTTCTAAAATAAGCGGTGGAATAAACGCCATGATCGCTGCTGTAATAACTACAACAGGAGTATAGTAGCGCGCAAATTTCGTAATAAAGTTTTCTGTCGGTGCTTTTTTACTACTTGCATTTTGAACTAAATCTAAAATTTTTGATACAGTAGATTCACCAAATTCTTTTGTAACTTCAATTGTTAATACACCATTTTGGTTTACAAAACCACTTAATACGTCATTACCAACTTCTACTTCACGCGGTACAGATTCACCTGTAAGTGCTGAAGTATCCATCATTGATGTTCCCTCGACTACTTTTCCGTCTAATGGTACTTTCTCACCCGGTTTTACAATAATATAATCGCCGATTTGTACATCTTCCGGTGATACTTGTTTCGTTTCATTTCCAACCTTTACATTCGCATAATCAGGACGAATATCCATTAATGAAGTAATTGATTTTCGAGAGCGATTTACTGCAATACTTTGGAATAGTTCCCCTACTTGATAAAATAGCATTACCGCAACAGCTTCTGAATATTGTTGAATTGCAAAAGCTCCTACAGTTGCAATTGCCATTAAAAAGTTTTCATCGAATACTTGGCCGCGAGTTATATTTCTTACCGCTCTCCAAACGATATCTCCACCTATTAATAAATACGCAAGGACGAATAACGGAATTGTTATCATTTGTGGTAAATCAGCTAAGGCAGCAATTCCTGTCAAAATTCCACCGACTACTAATCGCCCTATCATCTTTTTCACATTTGCTTCACCATGATCGTGACTATGCCCTTGGTCATGGCCGCTCTTTTCTTCACGAACAACTTTCACATCTGGTTCTAACTTTTGAACGACATTCTTTATATCTTCTACAGTCGATTCTAACTCTCTTTTATTCGCAACTTCTACTCTTAATTTCTTTGATACGAAATCAACAGTTGCTTCTGAAACTGTCGGCATTTCCTTAATTTTATTTTCAATCTTCATTGCACAGTTCGCGCAATCTAAACCTTCTAATATAAAAACTTCTTTTGCAGCTTTATTTTTTTGCTCTTCTTGCACTTTAATATGTGGTTCTAACTTTGTAACAAGCTGTTTTGCTTCTGTCACAACTTCATTTTCTTTATTTTGTGCTGTTTCTAAAACCATCGTCTTTGTTGCGAAGTTTACAGAGCAAGAATTTACTCCTTCTATATTCCCAACGCCTTTTTCAATTTTCATTGCACAGTTCGCACAATCTAAACCTTCTAACATCAGTTTCTTTTTCACTAATGCTTCTGCCATCGTTCTCCCTCCTCGCGTTTTTATTCTTCCTCGTTTACGTGTTCAAACGCTTGCTCGAAGATATGAATTACGTGCTGGTCAGCTAACGAATAATAAACGACCTTTCCTTCTTTACGATTCTTTACAAGTTTCGCTTGCTTTAACACACGTAGCTGATGTGAAATAGACGATTGTGTCATTCCTAATAAATAAGCTAAATCACAAACGCACATTTCAGCTTCAAATAATGCATGTAATATTCTCGTACGCGTACGGTCACCTAATACTTTAAATAGTTCTGCTACTTTACTTAAACTTTCATCAGTCGGAATTGTTTGCTTCACTTGATCCACGACTTCCTCATGAATTACCGTTTGAGAACAAGTTTCCTGCGGTGTTTCTACTTTATTTTCAGCCATTATAGCTCACCTCTTTAATTGAACATATGAACAACTGTTCATATATCTTATACTTTTATTATATGAGCGCCTACTCATATGTGTCAATAAAATCCGAAAGATTTTTTTGACAATTCCATTCATATTTCAACATATACATATCAATATTCTCCGCACCTATCATACTCTTCATACAAAAAGGATGCACGAAAACTATCGTGCATCCTTCTCTTATTTCCCCTACATTAGCTACCCGTAAAAGCCCGATTGTTGAAGGCTAATAATCAGCAGGCGATGAAGAACCCCCACTGATTAAAGTTTCACTGCATCCACAATTAACGAAGCAAATTCTAATGTACCAGCTTGATTTCTATGATCAAAACGTTTCGAGCGATAAATAAAACCAGCTTTCTCATTCCAATCATTATAATGAAACTTACCATTCTCATCACAGTATTCTAAAATCCTAACTTGAAAACCTGCCGATTCAAACATGGACGTGATTGTTTTATAGTTATGAACGATTTTATGACTTGCTGCTGGATGATCTAATGGCCCTGGTCCACCTACTTGTACACCTTGCTGATATTCTTCATCTGGGAAAAATGCATCTGGCACTGCACAACGAATATATCCACCCTCCGTTAAAAACTCATAACAAATTTTTGCAGCTTCGATTCCTTCTTCGTACGATAAATGCTCCCATACATGTTCCGCTAAAATTGCTGATAAAGAATTAGGTTGAAATTTATCAAGCCAAGTTTCTCTTCGCAATAAATTAAATTCTTCTTCATTCGTATGTAACCAACCAGGGTTATTATTATACCCCTCTGCTCCAACAACCACTTTCGTTTCTAGCATTCCTCTTCCTCCCCTTTTTTCATATTCCGACATAAAAATTCGACAATTTAACATTTATTTCCTTCCTTATCCAAAAGAAAAAGCCTTGTGCGCTCCCTAGACGCACAAGGCTTACTATTTTATATCCCTTTAATTAGCTTGATCTAAATTATCCTGCGAACTTCCATCGTCTTTTAAATGACTATGTTTTTTCGAATAAACAAAGTATACAACTACTCCAATTGCTAACCAAATACCGAAGTATATCCATGTTGTTAATGGTAAATTTACCATTAAGAATAGACAACATGCAATTGAAATAATCGGTAAGATCGGTACAAGTGGTACCATAAATCCACGTTGTAATTTCGGATGCGTTTTACGAAGAATGATAACAGTTACACCAACCATGGCGAATGTTAATAACGCTCCAATATTCGCTAAATTCGACAATTCTTTTAAATCGATAAATCCAGCAATTAAAGCACTACCAATTCCTGTTAACCAAACTGAAAATGTTGGCGCTTCAGTCTTCTTGTTAATTTTCGCAAAAGATTTTGGTAATAAACCGTCACGGCTCATTGCGAAGAATACACGTGTTGTCGCATAAATGTAAGCGAAAATTACAGCCATAATACCGATTACAGCTCCAATAGCAATTACACCAGCCACTTTATCTTGTCCTACAACTTCTAACACATATGCCATAGCTTCAGGTACATCTAATTCCTTATAAGAAACCATACCTGTCATAACGAGACAAACTACAACATAAATGATTGTACAAATAACTAACGAGGCAATAATACCAATTGGTAGATCACGTTGCGGATTTTTTACTTCTTCAGCAGAAGTTGCTAATGCATCAAATCCTAAGAAAGCAAAGAATACTGCTGCTCCCCCTGCGAACACTCCACTTAAACCGTAAGGTGCAAATGGTATCCAGTTTTCTGGTTTCACATAGAATACACCAACTGCAATGAATAAAACAACAATACCAATTTTAATTAATACCATTATGTTATTCACACGCTTACTTTCTTTTGTACCTCGTGATAATAACCAAGTTATCACTAACGTAACGATAACTGCCGGTAAGTTTACCATACCACCTTGCGCTGGAATCGTTAGCAATGCTTTTGGGATTTCAAGTCCCAATCCACTCACTAAATTATTGAAATAACCCGTCCATCCGCCAGCTACTGCGGCAGTCGTTACGACATATACGGATAACAATGTCCATCCCATTAAATGAGCAACAAACTCACCAATTGTTGCATACGAATATGTGTACACACTACCTGAAACAGGGAGTGTAGATGCAACTTCCGCATAACATAAAGCTGCAAATCCACAAACAATTGCTGCAATCATAAATGAAAAAATAACTGCTGGACCAGCATCTCTTGCTGCTACTAATCCAGTTAATACTAGAACTCCTGTACCAATTATCGCACCAATTCCTAGCATTGTTAGGTCGAATGCCCCTAGCGTTTTCGTTAAAGTTTTACTTTTACTTTCCCCTAACAATTGCGTAACGGATTTCTTTTTAAATAGGTTGGCCACGATGAATGCCCCCTTTTGCCAAGAAGAGCTAAGAGGTATTATCTCTTAGCTCTTATCATGTTGTTTTATATATTGTTCGATTTTGTTTTGTATAATGCTTCTATTAGCAAGATACTGTTTCTGCTTCTAATAATTCTTTAGCACCTTTGTACTCTACACCGTGAGCTTCTGCAACAGCTTCAAATGTTACATAGCCATCTAATGTGTTAATACCTTTTAATAATGCAGTGTTGCCTAGGCAAGCAGCTTTGTAGCCTTTGTTAGCAATTTGTACTGCATATGGTACTGTTACGTTTGTTAATGCAAGAGTTGATGTACGTGGAACCGCACCTGGCATGTTTGCAACTGCATAATGAACAACACCGTGTTTTTCGTAAGTTGGGTTATCATGAGTTGTAATACGGTCAGTTGTTTCGAAAATACCACCTTGGTCAATCGCGATATCTACAACAACAGAACCTGGTTCCATTGATTTAATCATTTCTTCTGTTACAAGTTTTGGCGCTTTTGCACCTGGGATTAATACTGCACCAATTACAAGATCAGACTCTTTTACAGCTTCTGCAATATTGTAAGGATTAGACATTAAAGTTTTTACTTGGTTTCCGAAAATGTCATCTAATTGACGAAGACGTTCTGCACTTAAGTCGATGATTGTTACATCCGCACCTAGTCCAACTGCAATTTTAGCAGCATTTGTACCAGCTTGTCCACCACCGATAATTGTTACTTTACCACGTTTAACCCCTGGAACACCTGCAAGTAAGATACCTTTACCGCCTTTGTTTTTCTCAAGGAACTGTGCACCAATTTGTGCAGCCATACGACCAGCTACTTCACTCATAGGTGCAAGTAATGGTAATGAACGGTTTTCTAATTGTACTGTTTCGTACGCAATAGCTACTACTTTCTTCTCGATTAAAGCTTTTGTTAATTCTGGTTCTGGAGCTAAGTGTAAGTATGTGAATAAGATTAAACCTTCACTGAAGTGTTTGTATTCGCTTTCAATTGGTTCCTTAACTTTCATAACCATTTCCATGTTCCAAGCTTCTTCAGCTGTATCAACAATTTTTGCTCCCGCTTCAACATACTGAGCATCTGTGAAACCAGATCCTAAACCTGCACCCTTTTGAATAAATACTTCGTGATTGTTACGAATTAAATGTACAACACCAGCTGGTGTCATTGCCACACGGTTTTCGTTGTTTTTAATTTCTGCTGGTACCCCAATACGCATAATGAAATGCCCCCTTATAATTAACAGAAAAAAGAAAGTCTTTTTTCTTTTTGTAATAATTAATAACTTATGTCCTTATTCTAGCATAACTTAAAAGTTATGAAAACGCTAACATATCATTTTTCTAAAGTTTATATATTTAGAATAGTGTAAATATATAAAACATTGATTCTATTAGGAAGTTCGTTCTATTTCATTATCTATTACTCTATTTTTATTATATCCCTTCAAAATAAGCAGTAATCATTTATTATTTGACAATAATATAACAATGTAAAAACTCCAAATGAAGACGTATACATATACAGTTATTACTTTACACAATACTTTAGAAATATATTCTTTTTACAAAAAAACAGCTGCTGGCATTTAGCCAGCAGCTGGATAACTTATAAATAACTTTGAAAACAAATCATCTGTTGTTTCAGTAATTTTATCAAACAGATCACTTTCTTCCGCTTCTTGCTCTTTTAACTCCTTAATTGTTTCACGTGCATCTTTAGGATAATCGGTAATGATACCATCTACGTTTAACTTATAATATGCCTTTAAACTCTCCATATCATTTACTGTCCATACGTAAATTGGCTTATTTAACTTCCTTGCTTCTTTTACTAATTTCTTATTTAACATGTATTCTTCTGCTACATAAAAGTCAGCTTTTACATTCTTTAAGTTAGCTCTACTTGCATACAGTATATATCCTACTTTTATATCTGAATTTGCACGCTTAAACTCTTTAATGAGTGGATAGTGTAACGTTTGAATTACACATTGCTTCTCAAATTCATTATCTTTAATCGCTTTTAATACTTTATTTACAAAGTCTTTTTCGCCCCCATGAAGCTTCACTTCAATATTGAGTTTGATTTTCCCCTTTGCAAGCTTAATGATTTCATCAAGTGTACTTATTTGTCCTGAAAATCCATCTTGACTAAGAGTAAGCTGTCTTAATTCATCCATCGTTAAATCTGACACATGCACATTGGCATTTGCAAGACGTTTTAACTTCAAGTCATGTATAACCGCTAGCTCACCGTCTTTCGTTTGTAATACATCTATTTCAGCGTAGTCTGCTTTTGCATCAATAGCACCTTGCACAGCTTCTTTCGTATTTTCTACCCCTTTTGATATATATCCGCGGTGCGCCATAATAATCGGTTCTTTATACGAATTTGAAATAAACGTTACAATGAAGGCAACGACCATTCCGGCCGTAATAATCCCTACAATATATACACTAATAAATTTCCAGCGATGTTTTTGAAAGAAACATTTATCTGCTTTCGTTTTCGAATAATCTAATCCTTCTTCTAATAACACATCTTCAACCGGAACCTTTTGTAAGTACAATCTTGTTATAGCCATAATATAAAATGGTGTCACAATAAAGCTAAATAAATACAATGTACTTGTTAGGAATACAGAAATCGTTGATTCGGCTAATAACGCAAATGTTCCTTCCGGGTTTGTAAATTCATACACACCCCATAGGCACAATAAATATATTCCAAAAAACAAAATATAAACAATCCCTATTGAAATGAAAAATCCTACTAAAAAGAATAGTACTTTAAAAAAGCTTTCTTTTACTAAAGCTGCACTTTTGCGTGCTGCTGTACGAAACGGCTTTTGTTCTAAAACGACAATAGGTAGAACGAAAATCCAGCGAAGGTTCAAATACGCAACTACGGCAAAGAACGTGTAATAACCTACTTGTCCCATCGTCGTCTTAAACAGTTCTCCTGTAATAAAATTAGGAATTTGAATTTGCGGAATTAATGCCGTTTCGTATCCCATATTTAAAAGAGGTAATAATACGACAGCATATAAAATAAATCCTGGTAAGCAATATGTGAAAAGCGTAGGTAAGTACGTTACGGTTTTATATAAAATCGGGCGTAATTTCACCTTTTGTCTTTTATGAGCGAAATACGAAATAATAATAAGCACCGCAAATTCCGTAAAGATAAGAAACAGTGCTAACAAGGATAAAATTACGATTGCCAAAATGCCGTATGGTGTTTTCAAAAATGCTAATAATTCATCATTTGTCGCATTTGCGTAACCACCAAAATACAATAATTTATTAAAAATGATCCCAAACAGTGGAACAAACACAATCGCTGCTAACAATTTATAAGCAAGTTGAAAGGTTAATACATTCCAAAAAGCAAATTTTACTGTTTGAAAGGAATGGCTCATTACTCCTGGTATAGATAGTCTTTTACGGTGTTGCATATATTCCTCCACATTCTAAAACGATATTTGAGATGGATTCCACATTTCCATTTCTAATCCATCTTTTTAATAATAATATATTCCGCTTAACATGAACACTCTTATACATACAATGAAAAAAGTGATGGCTATTTCCCATCACTTTTTCATCTACTCTATTTTTTCTCTAATCCTTGCCCAAATGCTTTCAAAAAGCTAAAACCGAATGTAATTGCTCTATTGATATCTGGATCTTTTAATACTTTAAAGAAATCCATCACTTTTGTTTTTTTACCACTATTTAATTCATCTGTTGCAAATTGCAATCCAGTAACTAAACTCGATGTGATTTGTTTTGTTACCTCTGGGTCAACTGAAGATAAAGCCTCTCCTGCCCCCATCATATTGTTCAGTGCATTTTTCACTGGTTCACGATTTAATTGCTCAACAGCAATTTTCGAAACATCTTCTTTCGCAGCAAGTAAACTAATTGCCGCATCTAAAATACCAGCTTTCTGTAATTGCGCTAGTAATTGCATCGTTTCCTCGACTGCTTCACGGTTATTCGCTAACTCCGTGAACAGTTCCTCTGCTAATTGCTGTTTCTTCTCTTCTTCTGTTACAACTTTCTTTTTAATTAACGTAATTTCTTTTGCCACTATCTCCGCCCCCTAGTCCACAAGTGATACGTATTGTTTTCTTTGCCACTTTTGCTGAATTTCAACACCATTTTGTGGATGGCGTTTTTTATCTCGCGGGTTTGAAGATGGTAATGGACGATTTCCTTTTTCACGTAATACGCGCAGTTTCACCATCGTTTGTTTATAAGCTGGTGTACACGTATAAATGTCTGTCGCTGTTCCTGTTAAAATATTAATAGCCTCTTCATTTACTGTCGCATGCATTGGTAAATATAACTCATTTCCCGTTACACGGTCTGTAACAAGTGCTTGTACTTTAATCTTTCCGAACGGCGATGATAATTCTACAAGACCACCATCTTTCACATTACGCTCTTTAGCAAGTTCAGGTGAAATTTCAACGAATACTTCAGATACTTTAGATAAAATACCAGCCGACTTATTCGTCATATTCCCTTCATGGAAATGCTCTAGCATACGACCATTATTTAATAGTAAATCATACTCATCCGGCGCCACAACTGGTGGTACCCATTCATCTAATGATAAACGAGCAAGTTTATCTGGGAAGTTAAATCCATCTACATATAATAGCGGTGTATCGCTACCATCATGGCTACCCCAACATAAACTATTCCATCCTTCTAAACGATCATATGTTGCCTGAGAATATAACGGTGCAAGCGATGCTATTTCATCCATAATCTCACTTGGGTTTTCATAATTCCAATCTCCGCCTAGTGCACGAGCTACTTTTTGTAAAATCCACCAGTCTGGTTTTGAATCACCAAGCGGCTTCAATACTTCATATAATCTTTGAATACGACGTTCTGTATTCGTAAACGTCCCTTCTTTTTCTAAGCTCGGTGCTGCCGGTAAAATAACATCAGCAAAACGAGCTGTTTTTGATAAGAACATATCTTGAACAACAAGGAAATCTAAATTCGCTAAAATATGTTGCACATGGTTCGCATTTGAATCTACTAAAGCCATTTCTTCACCCATAACATACATACCGCGCAGTTTTCCTTCTTCCGCCGCAAGTAACATTGCAATATTATTTAATCCTGGCTCTTTCGGAATCGTCGTACCGTACGCTTTTTCAAATTTAGCACGGAGCGTATCATCAGATACCGCTTGATAACCTGGAAGCCAATTCGGTAAGGTCGCCATATCACAAGCGCCTTGTACGTTATTATGTCCTCTTAATGGGTATGCACCTGCACCGGGACGACGGTAGTTACCCGTAACAAGTAATAAATTTGAAATTGCAGCTGAAGTTGTACTACCTCCTGTATTTTGAGTTACCCCCATTCCCCAAAGTACACAAGTACCATCTGCTTCATATACCATACGAGCCATTTCTTTCAGGTTCTCTTTAGAAATACCCGTAATTTCTTCTGTGTAATCAAGCGAATACTTTTCTAACATTTTGCTATATTCATCAAAGTTCTTTACATTTTCAGCTAAGAACTTTTTATCATGCCAATCTTGATCGATAATATATTTCGTAATACCAGCAAGCCATACATAATCAGTTCCTTGACTCGGATGAACAAATATATCCGCACGCTCAGCCATTTCATGTTTACGAAGGTCTGCTACAATTAATTTTTGTTCGTGTAATTTATGAGCACGTTTCACACGCGTCGCAAGTACAGGATGTCCCTCTGTCGGATTCGCACCAACGATAATAACAAGACCTGCTTCAGCGATATCTTTCACTGTTCCAGCATCCCCGCCCATACCGACAGTTTTAAATAAGCCGTCTGTTGCTGGAGATTGACAATAACGGGAACAGTTATCTACATTATTTGTTCCATATATTTGACGAGCTAGTTTTTGCATAAGATAATTCTCTTCATTCGTTACTTTCGAAGAAGAAATAAACCCAAATGCATCGCTGCCGTATTCTGATTTAATATGCTGCATGTTAGATGCAACAACTTCAAGAGCCTCTTCCCAAGAAGCTTCAACAAACATATCTCCTTGGCGAATTAATGGCTTTGTAATGCGATCTTCACTATTTACAAAGTCCCATCCAAATTTGCCTTTTACACATGTAGAGATACCATTAACCGGTGCATCTGAAACAGGTTGTACTTTTAAAATGTGACGGTCTTTCGTCCACACTTCAAACGAGCAACCTACACCGCAAAATGTACAAACTGTTTTCGTTTTTTTAACCTTCGTCTTGCGCATCGCAGATTCCACTTCTGAAACTGCTAAAATACTGCTATATCCTGGCTCTACATCTTTTACAAAATCAATCATCGGATCTAACACATCTGGTTTTAATCCTGTCATAAACCCAGCTTCACCTAGCATTGTTTTTTCCATTAACGCATTACATGGACAAACTGTTACACATTGCCCACAACTCACACAAGACGAGTCATTTATACTTACACCATTGTCCCAAATAACACGCGGGCGGTCTAAATTCCAATCAATCGATATAGTTTCATTGACTTGTAGGTTTTGACATACTTCTACACACTGTCCACAAGCAATACATTGATTTGGATCATACCGGTAAAACGGATGTGACATGTCCACTTCACACGCACTTACTTTCGGTTCATACGGGTATTTCTGTTCTTCAATTTCCATCATATGCACTGTATTATGCACTTTACAGTTACCATTATTGTTATCACAAACAGTACAATACAATAAATGGTTCTCTAATATTCGATCCATCGCCTCAGTCTGCGCCTCTTTTGCGCGCTGCGACTGTCTTTCAATATGCATACCGTTCTCTATTTGCGTTGAACAAGCACGCATTAACTTCCCATCTACTTCTACAATACATGTATCACAAGTTTGAATTGGATCTACTTCTGGTACATGACAAATTTGAGGATGTTCCAAGTTACTCTCGTTAAATAATTGTAGTATCGTCTTTTCACCTGATGCAGCAAATTCTTTACCATCAACGGTTACACGGACTGTCTGTTCTGCCATAGTTTCCCCACTCCTTACAACCAACTGTACAACACGTTTATGAATCCGTTTTCAAAAACGAGTTACTGTACATATTTTTGAAACGCTCTGCTGAAATTCTTTTCTTATGAAGTCGATTCTTGATGTTATAAGGTATAACTACGAAAGCTTGAAAATGTCACTATTCTACAGTTCTATTATATCGTACATATACAATAATAACCAAAATAATCTGTGATTTCCCTGCTAATAGGTGTTTTTATTTTTTCAATGTTTTATGATAAATGTGGGAGAAAAATACATATAAAAGGGGAATTTAATATGGAGTTTACACAAGAGACATATACGATTGTACGCTATCAATCTGGCTCATTTTCAAAACAAGTTGATGAGATTGTTACAGAATCTCCTATTACTATTAAATTAAATGGTGAAGAATACGTAACAGTTGTATGCACACCAAATTATATTGAAGATATGGTAGTTGGTTTTTTAATTTCTGAAGGAATTATTTCTTCCTATAAAGATGTTGAAGAAATATGGGTTCAAAAAGAGAACGGAATTGTCCATGTAAAATCATCAAAAGTGAATCCACTCTATCAAACTTTATATAATAAACGATACATCACCTCTTGCTGCGGAAAAGGTAGACAAGGTTTTATTTTCGTAAACGACGCCGCAAAAGCAAAAGATTTACATGATATACATGTAAAAATTACTCCTGAAGAATGCTTTTACTTAATGAATGCCTTACAACAATCTTCCACTACATTTCGCCAAACCGGCGGTGTTCACAATACTGCGCTATGTGATCGAAACAATATCCTTATATCAAGAATGGATATCGGAAGACATAACGCATTAGATAAAATATACGGCTATTGTTTACGTAATGATATATCTGTTAAAGGAAAAATTATCGCATTTAGCGGACGTATTTCATCTGAAATTTTACTCAAAGTTTCAAAAATCGGCTGTGAAATTGTTCTATCTAAATCCGCTCCAACAAAACTAGCCTTGCAACTTGCTCATGACTTAGGCATTACAGTCGTAGGATTTATTAGAAATGACTCTTGTAATATTTACACACATCCAAAACGAATTGATGGCTATCAATTGAATGTTTAAAAAATAACTCCTCGATCGAGGAGTTATTTTAGTTATAAAAATGTAATATATTAAATACTTGAATAGTTAATAAAGTTAATATATAATTTCATTACACAATTAAATCAAAACATTGTAGCATATATCTTTTCATTCTTTTACAAATTAAAAGAGACTGCTAAAAAACGCATACTCAATCTTATAAAAGTAATGGATTTATTTGAAATCCACCAAGGAGGTTACAACTATGGAAATTCGCTTATTAACAACAGAGGACGCAGAAATATATTTAAAAGTTTGTATGGAAGGTTTAACGAAGAACCCGGAAGCTTTTAGCTCTTCTTATGAAGATGTTCTTAAACATGAAAATCCTGTAGCTGCTATGGCAAAAAGATTAAGCAATCCGGATAAGTATACTCTAGGTGTCTTCAACGATAACGATTTGATTGGTATTGCTACTTTAGAAACAAAACCATTCATTAAACAAGAACATAAAGCAAAAATCGGCTCCGTTTTTGTTTCCCCAAAAGCACGTGGCCTTGGGGCAGGACGAGCTCTAATTAAAGCAATTATTGAAAATGCCGATAAATTACATGTAGAACAACTTATGCTCGATGTTGTAGTTGGTAACGATGCCGCAAAAAAACTATATGAGTCATTAGGTTTCCAAACTTACGGCGTGCAAGAACGTTCATTAAAGCACAACGGTCAATATTGGGACGAAGAACATATGGTTTTATTCTTAAATGATTAATACTTCAACATAAAGTGAAACTTTAATTGGTGGGGGTTTTGTCTATCCCCACTGATTATTAATCCACAAATAGCGAGATATTTTTCCAAAAGCATCTTCTTATTAAGAAAGATGCTTTTTTCATTACAACAATGTAATCTTCATGTCACCTTTATCGATCGTACCAATCCTTTCCATTCATTATACTAAAAATATAAAATGAACGAACAGCATTCAATTGATATGTAGAGGAGAATGTGACATGAAACAAAAAAAACGAGCTATCTTTTTAATATGTGCTACAGCAATGGTAACTTCTGGATTAGCAATTTTACCTTGGTTTATTATATAAAAATATGCCTCTTGATAAAGTAGAACTTTAATCCAGGAGGTCATTCCCCCACTAGTTATTACTCCACACCAATCGGATAAAATAAAAAAAGCTGATTGCTTGTTAACAAGTAATCAGCTTTTATATATTATAAAATTCCCAAAATTTTATTTACGCAACTTATAATAATAATCATAGATACGGCAACACACATTACAACCGTATTACGATCTTGCTTTTCTTTTTTTGAAATTTCTTCTTTTGGATTCATGTGTATTATCTCCTTTTAAAAAAAGTGTGAGATAGGAAATTTTTCTTATCCGATGCGAGGTGAATACGAAAACCCTCTCTATCTCACATACACAATAGAATGGAATTGTCATTTTATAAATAAAATGACATGACGTTATGTCGCAACATAGGGTATTTGTGTCGCTACGTTTTCTATTATAAATAATAGTTGTGCAAAACTAGTGCATTTTTTATGTCAATTGCCCTGAGCGAAAAAATCAGCCATCCATTCAATCACATAAAAAGAGTTTTTTATTATTTTCATGTAAACTATACAAGTAGAATGAATAGTTTGGGGTGCACAAGATTATGGTAAAAATTTTATTAGTAGACGATGAAGAACGTATGTTACGATTGCTAGATCTTTTCTTAAGCCCTCGCGGCTATTTTTGTATGAAAGCTAAATCTGGCCTTGAAGCGCTGGAATTAATCGAGCAAAAAAAATTCGATATTATTTTATTAGATGTTATGATGCCAAATATGGATGGATGGGATACTTGCTATCAAATCCGTCAAATTTCCAACGTTCCAATCATTATGCTAACAGCTCGTAATCAAAATTACGATATGGTTAAAGGCCTTACTATGGGAGCAGACGACTATATCACAAAACCATTTGATGAGCATGTATTAGTCGCACGAATTGAAGCTATATTACGCCGGACAAAGAAAGATGGCTTTGTTAGCTTCAATGGTATTGAGTGGGATAAAACGAAACATACCGTCACAGTGTATGACGAAAAAATCTCACTAACTCCTATCGAATTTTCATTACTTGGACTGTTTTTACAAAATACAAACCGTGCTTACAGCCGAGATGATTTAATCGAAAAAATTTGGGGCTATGAAACAGACATCGAATATAGAACGATTGATTCGCATATTCGCAATATCCGCGATAAATTACGTAAAAAAGGATTTCCAGTCGAGGATTATTTAGAAACCGTTTATAAAGTCGGATATAAATGGAAAAACGAATAATTACTTAGGTCAGTGGAAATATCATACCACTGACCCTTTATTATGAATAAGGTATGGTGGGAAAATGAGTAAACTTTCACTTAAAATTGGGACATACTTTTTAATATTAGCTTTATGTATTGAAACAATTGCTTTCGTATCCTTTTACAAAAGTATTTCAAAAATGCGGATTACAGAGGAAACAGGCGCTCTATTAGAAAAAGGCAATCGGTATCGTGACAAAATTGTAAACCGCGCAAAATGGAATGAATATTCTAAACAAAAACCAAACACTGAACGACCTAAACGCCCTTGGTATCAAGAGTTCACTATCGAGCATGCAGCTGAAGAATTAATTGGCTCAGAATTAATTGCTAACACCGATACCACTATCATTATAACTGACAAGAACGGCAAAATCATTTCCACCTCAGAACCCATAACAAAAGAAATGCAAAAACAACTTATTTGCAAAACGAAAAATATCCCCCAAAACGGGGTGATCGTAGAAAAAAACTGGAAAAAATCGAAATTCATCTCAACAGTAAGCCCACTTGAAATAACTGGATTTCAAGGTAACTTACATATGTTATTAAAGACATCTTTTTTAGAAAATATGTTAATTAAACTCATGGACCAATTTCTTATCATCAGTATTTTAACAATTATTTTAACAACGATTTCTGTTTTTGTTTTTTCTCGAGTTATTACAGAGCCGCTTATAAAAATGAAAAGAGCGACCGAAAAAATTTCAAAATTAAATAAGCCAATTCAATTAGGAATTAAACGAAATGATGAACTTGGAAGTTTAGCAAAAACGATTGAAGATTTATCGAGTGAACTTACGTATATGAAAAAAGAACGAAATGAATTCCTCGCTAGTGTTGCTCACGAATTATTAACTCCATTAACCTATATGAAAGGTTATGCAAAGGTAGCAAAGAGAGACTCTTTAACGAAAGAAGAACGCGAAGAATATTTACAAATCATTGAGGACGAAACGGATAGTGTAACCGATCTCGTACAAGATTTATTTATGCTTGTACAATTAGAACAACACCAATTTGTTATTAAAAAACAAACGATGCTTCTTCAACCATTTTTAGAAAGAATGGTTGAAAAAACAAAAACAACATTAACGAACAAACAAATGCAACTTCATGTATATTGTAAAAACGATTTAGAAGTTTGCATAGACGAAAGACGCATGGAACAAGTTATGTTAAATTTATTGCATAATGCTTATCAGCATTCACCAGAAAACACTACTATAACAATACGTGTACTAACGGAAGCAGATTATTTTACAATCAATGTACAAGATGAAGGTGAAGGTATTCCAGAAGAAGATATCCCGCATATTTTCGATCGCTTTTACCGTGTTGATAAATCCAGAACGAGGGCTACTGGAGGAAAAGGTATCGGACTGGCTGTTGCAAAGGAAATTGTAGAATTGCATAACGGTTCCATTCTAGTAACAAGCCAATTAGGAGTGGGAACAAACTTTATAATCGAGATTCCTTTTGAATAAGATGCGTGTGAAAACACCAGTAGTAGTAAACACTACTGGTGTTATTTTGTTCATAAAATCTGTCCTTATAAGCTAAGCTTTTGAAATTATTCTTATTTCAATATAAAATAAAGTGAAACTTTAATCCATGGAAAGGTTCACTCCATGGATTATTAGTTGAACCAATCGGGCATTTACGGGCAGTTACCTCCCACCTAACTTCCGCGCATTCGCCGAATTTTAAAATTGGAGCCTTACTGCCCGTTAATGCGGGGTAAAGGTACATTTGTCAAAGATCTGGAGGGTGATATAATTGGATATCCATGTATTAACAAAAGACGAAGCAGAAATTTACTTAGAACTTCGCGTAGAAGGATTAAAGCAAAACCCTGAAGCTTTCAGCTCTTCTTATGAAGATATTATTAATAAAGAGTGTGCTATTGAATATAAAGCACAAAAACTAGCACAAGACGAAAACTATACACTAGGTGCATTTAAAGACGGAAAATTAATCGGAGTTGCTACACTGGAAACGAAACCATATGTAAAACAAGAACATAAAGCAAAAATTGGTTCCGTATATGTGTCTCCAAAAGCACGCGGACTTGGAGCAGGAAAAGCACTTATTAAAGAATGTCTTGAGCTTGCTAAATCTTTAGACGTAGAACAAGTTATGCTTGATGTTGTTGTCGGAAACGATGGTGCGAAGAAACTTTATGAGTCATTAGGCTTTAAAACGTTTGGTGTACAAGAACGTTCACTGAAATATAACGGACAATATTGGGATGAAGAGCATATGGTCTTATTCCTAGATGAAAATAAATAATAAAAAACATCCTCTCATATATGAGGATGTTTTTTTACTTTTTTATAAACCATGCCTTATTTAATAATTGAATCGCTTTCGCAATTTCTTCTTCTGATAAAATCGCAAATCCAAGTAGCACTATATTTTCAGGTGCTGTACCGTCTTTATAGTACGTAGACACAGGGTATATTTTGATACTATGTTTCGCAGCTTCTTTAATTAATTCTTCTTCCCGCATTCCATTATGCACCTTTAATAAAATGTGCAATCCTGAATCTTCTCCTATCACTTCAACACGATTTGAGAAGTACTTTTCTAGTTCAAAAACAAGTCGATCTCTCTTCTTTCGATAGACGACACGCATTTTATGAATATGTTTTTCCCAATATCCTTCATTTAAAAACCTTCTAATCACTTCTTGATCCATTCTTGAAACACTTTGTGTATAAAATAAATATTGTTGTTGATACTTTTTAATCAATTTCTTTGGTAACACCATATAGCTCATCCGTAATGATGGCAACAATGCTTTCGATAGCGTCCCCATATAAATAACTTTCCCGTCTGTATCTAACCCTTGCAGTGCCGGTATAGGTTTTCCCGAATAGCGAAATTCACTATCGTAATCATCTTCAATAATATACCTACCTTCTTCTTTCTTCGCCCATTGTAAAAGCTGCATCCTTCTCGTGATAGGCATAATCATTCCGCATGGAAACTGATGAGAAGGAGTAACAAATACAACGTTCGCATCGCTATTCTCTAAATCTACAATACAAATTCCCTCTCTATCCAAAGATAACGTTTGAACTCTTTTTTCTCCCCGTTCAAAAACAACCATTTTTCTATGATATCCTGGGTTTTCAACTGCATAATTACTTCCTTTTAATAATTGAAACAGTAATTTCACTAATATTTGTGTTCCCGCTCCTAATACGATTTGACTAGCTACACAACGCACACCTCTAGATTCATACAAATAGTTCGCAATTTCTTCTCTTAAGCTCCATTCTCCTTGTGGGTGACCAAGAAAGAGCAACTCATTATTATGAGGCTGCCATACGTCATTTATAATTTTTCGATACATATTGAACGGAAAAGCATTTGTATCGACTCCTGTTTGTGTGAAATCAAATTTATAATCCCTCTCCTGAAAGGATACTTCTTCTATTCTCTCTTCGTTTTCTTCTACATGAACCATTTGCTCAATCTTACATACAAAATAACCTTTTCTCGAAATTGATTCAATATAACCTTCTGCAAGTAATTGCTCGTAAGCTGCCTCTACTGTATTTTTACTTACTTGTAAATGTGTTGCTAACTTTCGCTTAGCTGGTAATTTCGTAAAAGATAGAATTGTTCCATCTTTAATTTCTTTTTTTATATACTCATACAACTGCACATACAATGCCTTCTTACTATTCATATTTAAATTAGGCGTTAATTCTAACATAATATCTGACCCCTTAATAAAACTAAAATCTGATACTTTTTACAGTACCAGATTTTATATATAATTCCTTTTATCATGTCACACATAAAAAATCAAATACTAAAGAGGAGATGCATGATCATGAACAAAAATAGACGTATTGGACTCATTATGATTATTACAGGAGCCACATTATGGGGATTATCTGGACCGATGATTCAATGGCTATTTCAACATACGAACGTATCATCAATTGATTTTTTAACAATTCGCTTGTTGCTTGCAGGAGTATTTATTTTGTCTATCTTACTAATAAAGAAACAAAACATATTTCAAATTTGGAAACATCCTAGACATTCTATACAGCTTATTATTTTCTCTATTCTTGGCATGCTCGGCGCGCAATATGCCTTTATCGAAACAGTTCATATTAGTAATGCTGTCACAGCAACACTCTTTCAATTTCTAGGCCCTGTTCTTATTACAATGTATGTTGCATTTCAACAAAGAAAATTCCCTGCTTCTATGCAACTACTTGCAATTATAACTGCGCTAACAGGAACATACTTTATTATTACAAATGGCTCAATCGAAAATATTGTTTTATCTAAATCAGCCATTATTTTCGGACTATTAACGGCAATTGGATTTGCATTTTATACCCTTCATCCAGCTTCTCTCATTAAAGAATGCGGAACAACTGTAGTAATTGGTTGGGGGATGTTAATCGGAGGAATTGCACTACTTATTTATAATCGTTCATTTGGATGGAATCAATTTTCACAAACTCTTACACTAAAAACTTTTTCTATGCTTATTCTTATCATTATTAGTGGGACCCTTTCTTTCCTTCTTTATATTGGTAGTCTTAAATATTTAGCAGCAACAGAAACAAGTATTTTATCTAGTATTGAACCACTTGTAGCAACCATCGTTTCAATCACTTGGCTAAATGAATCGTTTGGATCATATCAATTATTAGGCGGCGTATGTATCGTTCTGTCTGTTATTTTTTTGACGATGCCTCAAAAAGAGACCGAGCCAACCTACACAACTGAACAAATATAAAAAAATGTCAAAAGAGGTCGTACAAAACTTACGACCTCTTTTTATACTTTAAAGGAATTGTCCCGCTATCTAGCAAATACAATTACACTAACAATAATAATTAGGAGCGTGGCACCATGAAAAAAATCGGAACTATGCTACTTTTCTCCTTTCTCATCACTGGATGCACACAGGCCCAACCTGATTCAAAAGCACTAAAAAAAGAAGCCATAGTAACATCATCATCTCAGGTTAACGCACCTTCCTTTTTTCATCTTAGTGTTTTAAAAGATGTAAATTGGGAAGAAGCGCCCTCCTTCGTAGACGGAAAGATACCTTTAAAGGGGATTGAAAGAAGAATTGCAATTGCTGATACACCTATTGTCGCAAATGAACAAAATGAAATTATGTGGTACTTTCTAGACCCTGAAATACCAACTGGAAATGTATCTATTATCGCGCTAAAACAAGGATCTGTAACTCCAACACCAATACTCTATCAACAAGAAACTTCCAAACAAACTTGGACTACTTCAAATACAATCGATTCTACTACAAAAGAACTCCCTCTCACTATATCGCTACCTTCATCCGGATTATGGGTATTAAATATATATGTGAATGAAAAATATTATGATCAATTTGTAATCACTATTGAGTAAGTTGTCAAAACTAATCTACTTACTTGCATCCACTGAATTTTGGGCGGGATAAATAATGCGGGAGCACGAATAACTCTACACTTCTTCATTATTTTGATTTCTTACCTCAAAAAAGCAGTGCCTTGAAGGCACTGCTTTTTACTATTTATAACTTGGCATTTTCGTAATTTGTGCCACACCTGAATCTATGGCTGCTTTCGCTACTGCTTCTGCAACATTCGGAACAACTCTTTTATCTAATGGATTTGGAATTACATAGTTCGCACTACGCTCTTCGTCCGTAATTATGTTAGCGATCCCATATGCTGCCGCTAATTTCATCTCTTCTGTAATATCAGTCGCGCGTACATCTAAAGCACCACGGAATATACCAGGGAACGCTAATACATTATTTACTTGATTTGAATAATCAGAACGACCAGTTCCAACTACAGCAGCTCCAGCTTCTAATGCATCTTCTGGGAATATTTCTGGAATTGGATTTGCCATTGCAAACACAATCGCTTTCTCATTCATCGTCTTTACAAGTTCTTTCGTTACTACGTTAGGCGCAGATACGCCAATAAAGATATCAGCCTGATGAATCGCTTCTTTTAATGTTCCACGCACATATTCTCGATTTGTCTTCTTTGAAACTTCAATTTGCGCTTCGTTCATCCATGTTTCACCTTCACAAACAATACCTTCTAAGCTAACTAACGTAATGTGTTTTGCACCAGCTTTTAATAATAATTTTCCAATTGCAATTCCTGCCGAACCCGCACCGTTAATAACAATTTTCACATTATCCATTTGTTTACTTACAACTTTTAATGCATTAATAACAGCTGCTAAGACGACAATAGCTGTTCCATGTTGATCATCATGGAATACAGGGATATTCGTTTCTTCTTTTAATCGTTTTTCAATTTCAAAGCAACGTGGTGCTGCAATATCTTCTAAATTAATACCTGCAAATGTAGGTTCTAAATTTTTCACAAGGGTAACGATTTCATCCACATTCGTCGTCCCTAAACATAACGGGAAAGCATCTACATTCGCAAACTTTTTAAATAAAATACTTTTCCCTTCCATAACAGGCATAGCCGCTTTCGGTCCAATATTCCCTAAACCAAGTACTGCTGTTCCATCTGAAACAACTGCAACCATATTCCCTCTTGCTGTATAGTCATACGCTGTTTCTTCATCTGCTGCAATTGCTTTACAAGACTCCGCTACACCTGGTGTATAAGTCAGGCTTAAATCATCCGCTGTATTAACTTCTACCTTACTTGTAATCTCAATTTTCCCTACCAACTCTTTATGCAATAACAATGATCTTTCATTAATTTGATTTTCTAACATACTTATAATCTCCCCTTAATTTGACAAGCTAGCTATATGAATATAGCTAGCTTGTTTGATCATGAAAACATTGTTAATAAGATTGTCGCTGTTACAACCATTACTGCCCCGCCTAAACGCGTCGAAATTTGTGCGAAAGGCATTAATTCCATACGATTTGAAGCTGATAAAATAGCAACATCTCCAGTTCCGCCTAAACCGCTATGACATCCAGTTACAATTGCTGATTCAACTGGATACATTTTCATCACTTTTCCTATAAGAAAACCTGATGCTACCATTGTAAGAACAACCGATGCACAAACAACAACATATCCCACTGAAAGAACTGCCGCTACGTCTTTTAACGGAATATATAGCAATCCTAATCCGACCATTAACGGCCAAGTTAAATTCTTTGAAATAAATTTATATAAATGGAATGCTCCTTGCTCCATTTTTGCTGGCATTAGTTTAAAGTATTTCACAAGTGCTGCTGAGAAAATCATAATGATTGCCCCAGGAATACCGATGAACTTAGAAGCAAACCCTCCGAAGATGAAGAACGTACATGCAATTAATAAACCTGCTCCCATTAATGAGAAATCAATTGGCTTCTCTGTATTTTGTTCTTTTAATAATTCTGCTTGATTGTCTGTTTTCACTAATACACCATTACCACTAAGCTCAGGTCTCTTCTCACCTAAACGCTTCATATACCCTGCACTCACGATTGCAAACATATTCCCAATAATAGCTGCCGGAATAAGCTGTGATACGAATGTTGCTGATGATTCATTTAAAATGTCACTGTATGCTAATGACAATGGTAAAATCCCTTCTCCAATACCACCGCTCACAATTGGTACGATAATAAAGAAGAATGTATGCTTCATTTCAAACCCGAATAGTGAACCGACCAATAATCCTACTGCTACAGAAGCTAACGTTCCTACTACTAAAGGAATAAACATACGAACGAAACCTTGCACTAACACTTTACGATTCATTCCTAAAATACTTCCGACTACTAAACAAGAAATATATAAATATAAAAAGTTCGATTTTTTCATTAACATAGTCGCAGCTTCCATTGAAGCTGGATTCATCCAGTTAAAAAATACAAGTAATGATGGAATAAATAATGAGAGAATTGCTGGACCACCGATATTTTTTAAAATTGGAATTCTCATCCCAATGTCACCTAAGAAAATACCCATGATCATAATAACTGCAAAACCACCAATCATGTCTGCTGGCAATTTATTATATACAGATGCCCCATAAATAATAGCAGCCAATACTACATATAACGGTAAAGGTATAACACCGATTTTAACGTTCATAATTTTAGAAGCGAAAGATTCATTTTTCAATTCATTTCCTTCAGCAAATGATACCGCTTCCACATTCTTTTGAATTCCCATATGGCACCCCCTTGTTTTCTTAATAACAATATTAAAACGCTTTCAATAGTAAAAATAGTTTTTGTAAGTTTTGTAATTGGTTTTGTAATTAAAAAAAGTATAAGCGACTTATAATAAGTCGCTTATACGTAAAAACCTATTTTATTTTGATCAACACATCTTAATTTACTTACAGGTCTTCCCACATGCTGATACACCATTTCGTTTTCTAACACTCCAATTTCAGTCAAAAACATTACATACTTTCGAATAGAAACTCTTGAAATTTCTACTAATTGTGCCATTTCATCTGTTGTAAACGCTCGTCCATTCAGCGACTCGATCTTCTGCCAAATTAATTGCAACGTTTGCTTCGTTAATCCTTTCGGGAGCTCTTTATTGACAGTAGGCTCTCTTTTTTCTTTTTGTAAAATTATCGAATCTAATTCCGATTGACTAATTTTTTGTTGTTCTTTCATGAAAGTAAGTTTTTCTCGATATATAGTTAATGCATCTTTAAATCGTTCAAATGTAAATGGTTTAATTAAATAATCTACTACGCCATATTGTAATGCTTTTTTAATACTCCCCATATCATGTACAGCTGAAATCATCATAATATCGATTTCTTTTTCTTGATTCCGAATATACATTAAAAGCTCAAATCCAGTCTCTTCAGGCATAAAAATATCAAGTAAGACTAAATCTATTCGTGATTTCTCTAATACTTCTATCGCCGATTTTACTGAGTTAACTGCTTGAACAAGTTCGAATCCTCCTACTTGCTCTAAATAATGTGTATTTAACATTGCTACCATCGGGTCATCTTCTACAATTAAAACTTTAATCATATTTGCTTCTCATCCCTACCTTTAGGTATTTCAATTGTTATCGTTGTTCCCTCTCCTAATAAGGAGGAAATGTGAATCTCCCCATTTATTCGCTGTATACTTTCTTTTACAAGATACAAACCATAACCGCGATTATCCCCTTTTGTGGAATAACCTTTTGTAAATAATGCATCCACTTCGTCTTCTTCTATACCTTTCCCTGTATCTTGCACTGTAATAGTTAATGTATTCTGATATTGCACCCCAATTTCAACTTGTTTCTGTTTGCAATGTATCACTGCCTCTAATGCATTATCTATTAAGTTCCCTACAATCGTAATAAGTTCATGAGTAATACTTTCATCATATATTTCCGGCAAGTAAGAATCTTCACTTATAATTAACTTAATATTTTTCTCCCTAGCATAGCTAAGTTTACCTAGTAAAAAACCAGCAAATACTGGACTTTTTATTCTTTTCATAACTCCACCAATTTCATATTGATGCTCTGATACCATGCCACTTATATACTTTTGTAATTCTTCATATTGTTTCATATGTGTAAGCCCTAATACGACATGCATTTTATTCATAAACTCATGAGATTGTGCCCGTAATGCTTCCGCATATAGCCTAATACCAGTTAGTTCCTCTGCTAGTTTTCTAATCTCTGTTTTATCACGAAATGTTGCAATCGCGCCAACTATTTCTCCTTTTACATATAAAGGAACACGATTCGTCACAATCGTAATTCCGTAAATATTTTGTTCTTCGTTTAATTGTACCTCTCCCGTTTGCAATACTTCTTTTATACGCGAATTCGGCATATATAGCTCAACGTCTTTACCTATAAAATCTTCTTCAAGTCCACTTTTTTTAAATAGACGTTTCGCTTCATTATTAATTAACGTTACTCTCGCCTCTTTATCTACAGCAATAATGCCTTCCTTTACAGATTGTAACATCGTATTTCTTTCTTCAAGAATTTTCGCTATCCTGTGCGGCTCAAGACCGAATAAACTTTTCTTTATATGTCTAGCTAGCAATATTGCTCCTATAATTCCGACTAGTACTCCAACTCCGACACCGATATAAATAATATGTCTACTTTCCTTAACTCTCTCTTTTACATTATCTGCCGAGATACCAACGGCTACCGCTCCAAGTTGTTCACCTGTTTCAGAAAATATAGGTACAAACACTCGCATTGAAATACCTAACGTTCCTTCTGCTAGCGATACATGCTCCTTTCCTTTCAATGCAGGCCCTTCATCTCCCCCAATAAAATGATGACCTATTTTTTGAGGGTTTGGATGTGATTTTCTTATTCCATTCATGTCCATAACTACAATAAATTGAACACCTGTGTTTTTTAATATTCTATTTGTATACGTTTGAATTGCAGAAGTATCTGCTTTTCCAATCAAACCATCAATTACAATCGAATCATTCGCTACAATATGGGCAATCGTTTTTGCTTTCTCTGCCTGGCTATCCTCCGTTGTCCGCTCTACATTATGACTAATTAATATATCTGTAACAAGTAAAGAAAAAATTACAACTGTACAAACTAGCAATGTAATCGTTTTCCATAAATTCCATAGTTTTTTTCTTTTTTTCATCCCACTAATGACTCCCCTAATTGCTGAATAGAAAAATAAGTAAGGTGATATTATTTTCACCTTACTTATTTGCTGTTATTATACTTTAAATTTACTAGTCATTGCTTGTAGTTCTTCGGCCATCTCAGCTAAGTTTTGCGAAGCTGAACTAATTTCTTCCATCGAATTTACTTGTTCTTCTGTTGAAGCTGCAACACTTTGCATACTAGCTGTATTTTCTTCTGCAGCCGCTGCAATTTCATCAATAGCATTTGTCACTTCATTTGCATCTCCAGCGATTCTCCTCGTTGTTTCTACCATTTGATTAACTTGAGAAACAATATGAGTAGTAGAACTTAAAATTTCCGTAAAACTTACTTTCGTTTTTGTTACAACATCTAAGCCTTGTTGAACTTCCCCACTCACATTATCCATTGCCTTAACAGTATGTTCAATATCAGCCTTAATTTCTGCAATTAAATTTGCAATCTCTCCAGATGATTCTCCTGATTGCTCTGCTAATTTTCTAACTTCATCGGCTACAATAGCAAATCCTCGTCCCTGTTCACCTGCCCTTGCTGCCTCAATAGCCGCATTTAAAGCTAATAGGTTTGTTTGAGTTGCAATGTTTTGAATTGCTTCAGAAATAGCTCCTACCTGCTTTGATTTTTCATCAAGAAGTTTAATAATAGCATCTGACTGGGATACCGATCTAGAAATAGACTGCATTTGTTTTGCGGTTTGTTCAACTAAATCTTCTCCCTCTTCAGCTCTTTCTCGCGCATGTAATGAGGAAATAGAAATTGACTCTGCGCTTCCAGTTACATCTTGAATTGCTATATTTACTTGTTGTAATGTAGCCGCGCCTTCTTCAACACCTTGGCTTTGTGATTCAGCCCCACCTGATACTTGTTCCATTGCAATTGTAATTTGATCTGTCGCATCATTCGCTTGCTGTACGCTCGCTGTTAACTCTTCTGCCGATGCTGCAACATGCTCTGCTGAAAAGCTAATTTGGGTAATCACATCTTGTAAAGACGTAGACATTTCATTAAATGAATTCCCTAGTTTCCCTATATCATCCTTGGAGTGGATTGTAATTTTCTCGGTTAAATCTCCCTTACTAATTTTATATGCCGATTCAGCTATTTTTCGTAATGGCCTTGTAATAGAATTTGTAATGAAATAAATTAATACACTACCAAATGCAATAGCGATAGCTATGACAATCAAAGTTTTATAAAACACTGGACTGGCAGCTTGCATAATTTCTTCGTCAAACATAACTCCAACTATTTTCCATCCTGTTTTCTCATTTGTTGCAAAGATTAAATTCTTTTTATCATCTTGTTCTGTATAAGATACATTTCCTTGTTTGTCTTCATAAATTGGTTTAATCCAAGGATCAGTAACCTTTGAACCAGGCTTTCTAGACGGATGACTAACAATTTGCTTATTTTGATCTAAAATAACTGCATAGCCTTTTTCACCAATATTAATCATTTTTGAAATCTTTAGGATGTTATCCAAATTCAAGTTAATACCTATAACACCTTTACCATCTTTTACTTCTTTAGCAATTGTTACTACCATATTTTTTGTAGATGCCGATTGATACGGTGCAGTAACAATTACCTTTCCTTTATTTTCCTGCGCTTCTTTATACCATGATCTATCTGTTGGATTATAGCCATCAGACATTTGAATAAATGGTTCTCTTATAAACTTCCCCGTCTGCGCTCCAATATAAATACCTTCTACTTCTGGATGAAGCTTTATATATTGTGCTAACTTCGTTCTTACTATTTCTTCTTGTCCATTTGGATATGTATCCTCTGTTAAGATGTCTGCAAAGTACGTCGCATCAACAAATTTCTCTTCTATATTTTGAGAAATAACAGTATTTAAAACTGAAATATTCTCCTTTGCTTTATCTGTCATTTGATGTTCAAAATTTGTTTTGGCAGTTTGATATGAAACACCACCGATAATAAGTCCTGGTATAGTTAAAATAATAAAAAATGAAATGATTAATTTTTTCTTGATACTCATACATTTAACCCAGTTAAATATATTTTGCATAATAAGCCTCCTTTATGTAATGTGAATACTTGTGTAATTTTATACAATTAACATACATAAAACAATATATAATGATAAAATGTATTTTTTTCGTCGATTATGCATTTTTACATATTCACTACTTCTAAGCATTTTAATCATAAAAATAAGAGAACTTTAGCATTATATATGCTAAAGTTCTCTTATTTCTTAACAGCTTCTATTCTAAACAAAACACCCTACAAAACTTTTCTTATAATTCCTTAAATCTCTATCCTTCACCTTATAGCTATATTGTTAAAACTCTCCGTCCTAATTTATTTAGAGCTCTTTACATAACTAATTGCCTGACTCCCCATTTGCACCCATGCCTGTTCAAAGTTTTCTCTTGGTACTTTCACATCTAAGCTATCATCAAGCGGGTCTCGAATATATACAGATTCCTTATCGTACCCAATAAGTACAACACAATGTTCATTATATGTAATAGAAACATCCCCACTATTTGTTTTCCATGTAGTAAATTCATCTTCATCTAAAGGAGCATATGTTGCATTTGTAATCATGACTACCGGTTGCCCTGCTTTTACACTCTTATACATTTCCTCTATACTCTTTCCTGTTAAATCCACAGCTTTATTAGATAAATATTTTTTCGCTAACTGAAAAAGTGGCCCATGATATACACCATAACCGGATTCAGAAAAGGTATAAATATTTCCTACAAACCCTTCATTCGGATTTCCGCGTACACCATCAACCATAAAATCAACTTTTTTTATTTCATTTGCTAATTTCATCTTATCTACTGAAACGCCTGCGTATTGTAACATCATTGCTAAACTTGTCACTTCACACCCTCTATCCAGCTCTGGTAACTGCTGAATTAAAGGCACATTTGATAAGAGGATCTTTTCATCATTATTACTAAACTCCGTTCTTTTTCCGCTTTGTATGAAGGATGTTAATTTCTCCATATACTTTGTGATTCCATTTGTATATACACTCCATACTGCTACGCCAAGTAAAGCTATGCATATATACCACTTCAATTTTCGTATCACTCTCACGCCCTTTTTAATTCGTTAAATAAGAATAAAACGCGTCAGCATCCGTTCGAACCATCGGTACAAAATTTAGTTCTTTTCCTTTTTCAGGCTGATCTCTTTTTATTTTTTCTGCTAATTCTTGAATGTTCATATTCATTTTGTCCATATTAAGCTCATCTGCCAATTGTAGCACTTTTTGTTCATTAATTTCTCTTAATACTTGATATATATCTTTACCATACAAATCAATATGATATTTTTTTGCTTCGGCCTGTACTTTTTGTTCGTACACTTCTTGCGCTAACTCTTCTATCTCTTTTCCTTTTTGAGAAATATCTAACTTTCCTGCTTCTTCTCTTACTTTCGTTCCATAAATTTCTTCCGCAACCTCTTCTATTTCTTTTCCTTCAGTCGAAACGCCTAATTTCTCTGCTTCCTTATTAATTTTGATTGCATTGATTTGGCTTATTAAATCCACAATCGATTTGTTCTCTACAGATATCCCTAAGTTTAACGCTTCTTGCTTCACTTTTGTTTCATAGATTTCTTCTGAAAGAATTCCAACATCTTTTCCTTCAATCGAAATTCCTAACTGTTCTGCTTCTCTGCCTACTTCTGTTTCATGAATTTCTTTTTCTAGCGTAATTTGTTCTTTTCCTTCCGTTTCAATACCTAATTTCTCTGCTTTTTCTTCTGTATTTATTACATGTATTTTTCCATTGTTTAATTGCTCTTTACTGCGCTGCGCATAGTCTGTCTTTCCTTTCGATGTTTCAGAAGGAGAGGCACCGCCTAATATACTTAAACTCATTACTCCAATAGTGAATACCATCATCATTTTCTTTTTCAAAATTAATTCCTCCCTCTTATACTTTCTTTCCCATCATTCCCATAAAGTGAAACTATACTCAATGGGAAGCTTCATCTTCCACTGAATATTAGCCTTCACCAATCGAGTATTTCCGGACAGCCCGACTCCAGCCGAGTTTTACTGTCCAGAAAATAGCGGGATCATTTTTTAAATACTATACATACATCTCATCACTGCCTGAGATAACATTATGATCGAGAAAATTTACTCACATACACCTCTATAATCTCTTCTTCATGTAACAATTTTTCTTTATGCAATACATAATATAAATAGTTTCTTAACTTTCCCTTAAAAAAAGACGACCTTGTAAAAACAAGATCGTCTTCTTACTTATATTTTTTGATTTTTAGGGAGAACTACTTCAAAACAAGTACCCTCTCCCCATTTGCTCTCTACTAATATTTTTCCGTAATGCTTTTCTACAATCCACTTGGCGATTGAAAGACCTAATCCAGCTCCCTCTGATGTACTCCTTGCTTTATCCCCTTGATAAAAACGATCAAATAATTTTGGGATATCCTCTACTTTCACGCCTATCCCATCATCTTTCACCTGTATACAAATCGAGCTGCTCGTTTGCGTGCAATCAATTCGAATATGACCGCCTTCATTCGTATATTTCATCGCATTATCTAACAATATGACCATCATTTGATGAATCCGTTCTCTATCACCCATAAAAGACATGTTACGTTCTACTTTTAATATCATCTCTTTTTCTTGATAAGAAGCAATTTCTTTATATGGATCTACTATTTCTTCTAACAATTTACCCATTTCAAATGTTTTTTTATCCATCTCAATTTGATTAGAATCCGAACGTGCTAACAACAATAAGTTGCTAACTAGTTTCGATAACCGCCTGCATTCTTTAGATATTGTAGAAATGTCCATCGCTTTTTCTTCTATCGTAGCGGAGGGGGACTGAAATAACACATCCGTCTTTGATTGAATAACTGCAAGTGGCGTTCTTAATTCATGCGATGCATCGGAAACGAACTGCTGCTGTTTCTCCCATGAATTTTGAATCGGTATGAGTGCTCTGCCAGCTAGGAAAAAGCCGATACCTATTGCACAGAGACTTCCTATACTACAACCTATCACGAGAATTAAAAATAAAGTATTTAACATTCCTTCTTCCGCTGTTATATCTCGCACGATTTGAACTATTTCTCCATCTTTTTGAAGCGAAAATGCTCTAAAATATCGTCCTTGCACTTCAATATCTTGCAAATCCTCTAACTTTTTTGGAGAAAACTTTTCCAAATTCTCTTCAAAAATAGAACGGAATTTACGATTATCACCCTCTATTTTCACTATTTTCCCATTCCAAGTTATTCTAGTTACCCGCGGATCTCCAATTTGGATATTCTCCATGCGTTTTCTTGGTGGTATTTTAACATCTAGTTTTTCTCCATACTGAGCCATCATTTTTATAGATTGATCCACTTCATTATAAATACGCTTATATGTGTACGAATAAACAATACTACCTAATACTCCTATTAATAGGATAAATACTAATGAGTTCACTATAGTCAGACGAATGCGTGTTTTTTGAAACATACTTCCTTTTTTCATTTCTCTTTTAATATATATCCAATACCACGAACAGTTTGAATATCTTTCTGATAACCGAATGGCTCTAATTTTTTACGTAAATGATGCACATACACTTCTACAATTGCTACTGTCGTATCTGAATCAAATCCCCAAACACGATCGAAAATTTGTTCACGCATTAAAATCTTTCCGCTATTTTGAATGAGATACTCTAAAAGCTCATATTGTTTTAATGTCAGCTTAATATCTTGTCCCTCTACTTGAACATCTTTATCTTTTCCAAACAATTCAATTCCTTTATATCGAATTGTCTGCTTTGTTGTTAAACTACCACTTCTGCGTAATAAAGCACGAATTCTCGCCTTTAATTCTGGTGCTTGAAACGGCTTTACGATATAGTCGTCTCCGCCAAAATCCAATCCTTTCACTCGATCTTCTAAAGAATCTCTCGCTGTTAAAAACAGGACTGGCGTTTCAATTCTTTCATCACGTATTTTTTGAATTACTTCAAACCCGTCCATTCCTGGCATCATCACATCAAGTAAAATTGCATCATAAATGTTTTGCATTGCCAAAAACAATCCATCTTCTCCATTTAACGCTGTATCTACTTCAAATTCATCACGCAAAATTTGTACGATAGACTCTAATAACGAAGCATTATCTTCTACTACAAGTAAGCGCATATTCTCACCTTCCATACTATAGTTCAATTCTATTTATTATTACATTTCTGCTCTTCATAACGAAAGAATGTAATCCTATTATGTAATTTCATTTTCAACTATTTCCTTCTAAGTTTTTGCTAGATATAAAATTTTGAGCCTTTATTATAAAAGCTCTTTCTTAAATTTTGCTTAATAAAAAATTGAAAGAAATAAGATTCCCCTTATCTCTTTCAATTTTTTACTACGTACACCTTTTTACTCGGCAACTCCAAACAATTTAATTGACCGCCATACACAGCCCCGCCATCAACTCCAATAATACGATTACTACCAAAATATACTCCGCAATTCTCACTACCATGAAGCGTTTTTGTTTCCGTATGGCCAAATACAACAACCTTTTCGCCACTATACCCACTATGAAATTCATTACGGATCCACATTAACGTGTATGGTTCAGATTCAGAAACTCGTTTCATTGGCTCAACACCAGCATGTACAAATATATACTCTTCTGTTTCAATGTAATGATCTAATTCTTGAATAAATTTTACATGTTCCTCTAATACGTGAGATTGTAAAATTGGCTTTTGGAAGTCCCCTTCATTAACTGCAATATCTTCTTCTACAAATCCATAGCTATATAACGTTTTATCTCCACCATTTCTTTTTACCCAATGGTTCCATGAGCGTTCCTCATCTGTCGTTAGCGCTTTAATCATCATATCTTCATGATTTCCCTTTAAAACGAATGCTCCTTCTTCTTTTAGCTCTTTCACCTTTTCAAGTACAGCACGTGCATTCGGACCACGATCCACATAATCCCCTAATAGAATTAATTGATCTTGTTTTGCGTTGTATTGTATTTCCTCAAGTAACTTTTTAAATTTATCAATCTCTCCATGAATATCACTAATGACAAGTATCCTATTCATTTTTCTCCTTCTTTCTAAATAAAGTTATTTCTAATTATAACTTTATTTGAAGGAATTTTCTGAACCTAACTACTAGAAAGTATTATTATTATTACAAATGCAGCTAATTTCCTTACAACACTGTAAGTCTCTTGTCATTCAATTCGATAGTTGTAATTACTATATTTCCTTATACTAAAAGTAAGAAATGAAACAAAAAACAAGGAGAGATGAGATATGAAAAAAGTGATGGAAGTTGTAGTAGCGGTGGTAGAGGTTTTCGTAAATGGTAAACAAGTTGCACTGGAGTTAAATAAATAATGAAAAGGACAATATTCATTCTAGACCCTTTACTCATATAAAAGAGATAAGAGTTCATCATTTCTTTGATCCCTTATCTCCCTATAAAGAAAGCCGTATCCCTTTAGGATACGGCTTTCTTTTATTTTTGGCTCGTACGAGCTGAAATGCTAATCGCTCTATCTGTTGCTTTTGCAGCTTCATCCAACGCTTCTTTACTATTCTTTCCGTCATACATTGCTTCTAATGCTTTTACAACTGCATCTCGTGATTCTGGGAATACACTAATTAATGCACCTTGAGTTGCTGGAGATTGCTTCGTCGCTTGTAATTGTTCTACTGTTACTTTTAACTGTGGATATTTTTCATATTGCTCTTTTACTAACGATTCATTATATGCATCTGGATTAATTGAGAAATATCCTGTTGCAGTATGCCATTTTGCTTGTACGTCTGGCTTCGTTAAATATTTCATAAAGTCCCATGCACCTTGCTGCGTTTCTTCTGAAACCATATTCGTCATCCATAATGATGCACCGCCAATAACAACACCATTTCGCTTTGAATCTTCTGGATACGGAATATACGAAACACCTACATTAAACTTAGATGCATCAATTAAATCACGAACACCTGCTGAAGAATCTAAATACATAGCAACTTGTCCAGATTGGAACGCGGCACGAATATCATCCCAACTTGCTCCATACTTTCCTAGTGCACCAGCTTTATTCAATTCATCTAACATTCCAAATACTTTCTGTCCTTCTTTACCGTTAAATACCGCTTTCTTTGCAGCATCTTTACGGCCATTTTCATTATCTACATATAAAGCCCCTTGTGTCGCTAACAATTCTTCAAAGAACCAACCATAATTGAGCATAGAGAATCCATATTGTTTTACATTTCCGCCTTCTTTAATCGTTAACTTTTTCGCGGCTTCTTTTAATTCAGCATATGTTTGTGGAGCTTTCTCTGGATCTAACCCAGCCTTTGCAAAAGCATCTTTATTATAAATTAATACTGGCGTAGATGAATTAAATGGCATAGAATACATTTTTCCATCAACTGAATAATAATTTGTAATTGCTTTTTCTAATTTTGATGTATCGTACTTATCTTTTTTAATCCAACTATCGATAGGCGTAATCTTTTTGCTATCAATCATATATTTCGTTGTAATTTCACTCGATTGAACAAGAGCTGGAGCTTCTTTCGTAGCAGACATCGTTTTAAACTTCGTTAAAGACTCTTCGTATGTTCCTTGAAACTCTGCCTTTATCTCGTACTTATTCTGCGATTTATTATAGTCTGCAACAAGCCCATCTAGTACACCTTGTGTTTTTCCACCCATCGCATGCCAAAAACGAATTACAGTTTTATCACCATTTTTTTCAACTGGTGCTACTTTTGCCTGCGCTTCAGGTTTCCCCTCTGTTTTACTATTTGAACAAGCAGCCCCAGTTAATGCCATTGTGGCTGCCATTAAAAGAGCAGCACTTTTTTTCAATAAACTCATCTCAATCCCACCTTTTCCTATGTATGCTTATTTAATTGCACCTTTTGTTAATCCTTGTTGTAATTGCTTTTGCCCTAAAAATAGTAAAATCAACGTTGGAATGACGATAACCGTAACACCGGCCATTACGCTTCCCCAATCAGTTGCAACTTCTTGAGATTGAAGTTGCTTCACACCAATTTGAACTGTTCTGACTTTTTCATCAGTGGTCACTAAGAGCGGCCACAAGTACATATTCCATGTTGTTAAAAAGCTATATACTCCAAGCGTAATAAAACTCGTTTTACAATACGGAATTACAACGCTGAATAAAAACCTTACATTTCCAATCCCTTCAATAAAAGCAGCTTCTTTCAATTCATTCGGAAGCGTCATAAAATGTTGGCGTAGTAAGAAAATACCGAAAGCTGTTGCAAAAAATGGCACTGTCATCCCAGCAAAGCTATTGATCCAACCAAAGTTTTGAATCGTTAAAAAGTTCGGTACCATCGTTGCTTCCCACGGAATAAGCATCGTTGAAATAAACAAGAAGAAAATTACGTTTCTCCCTTTAAACTGAAGAAAAACAAAAGCATAAGCTGCTAAACTGGATACGATAAGTTGTCCAATCATAACAATCGTCGATACAATTAAACTGTTGTACAAGTATGTAAAAAGCGGTACTTTTCGAAAGATATTCATAAAATTATCGAAAGTAAATTGGGTCGGAAATAACCTTCTCATTTGAATATCATCTGGTGTCATAAAGCTTATTAAAAACGCATAGAGTACAGGAAAAAACACCATTACTGCACTAATAATGAGCAGCATGTATAATAGGAAATTTTGTTTCCACTGTTTAACGATCATTTATAATGCACCTTTCTCTCAGCAAACTTAAATTGAAGTAATGTAGCAATAAAAATGAAAACAAATAATACCATCGCTTGTGCACTTGCTGTTCCAAATTGATGATTCACAAATGCCTCTTTATAAATCGAATACACAATTAAATTCGTTGCATCATTCGGTCCACCGTGCGTTAAAATATCAATTTGTCCAAAGCTTTGGAATGCACTAATTAACGTTACTGTCACGATAAAGAATAAAGTTGGTGATAGCATCGGTAATGTAACGCGGCGATGCTTATATAAATAACTAGCACCATCTATAGATGCACTCTCATATAAAGACGTATCAATATTTTGCAAACCACCTAATATAACTAAAAATGCAAATCCTGTATTCACCCAAACCGTTGTAACCGATACAGAAAACAGTGCCCAGTCCGGACTCGTTAACCATGCGATTGCCGGAAGATTTATAGCGGCTAATATATTATTAAATAACCCTACACTTGGATGAAATAAAAATAGCCAAATCACTGCGCTAGCAGCTACTGATATTCCCATCGTTGAAGAAAAGAGAACCCGGAACAATCCAATACCTCTTACTTTTTCATTTGCAATTAATGCAAGAAATAAGGCGAATACAATACTAGTAGGCACTGTATATAAAACAAATAATAAAGTTGACTTTATACTTTTGTAGAAAGCAGGATCAGAAAATAAATATTGATAATTTTCTAAGCCAACGAAAAGATTGGCTTCTCCGTGTATATCTGTTAAATAAAAGCTATAGTAAATCGTCCTAAACAATGGATAGAAAAGAAAAATTGAAAATAACAAAATAGATGGAGCCAAAAACAATAATCCTATTCTTAAATCTTTCGTTCTGCCCCATAAACTCTTCTTTTTTGACACTGCTGTTTGAACTGGTAACTTCCCTACTTCAATCATTATTTCGCCACCACTTTCAACTCTTCTTCAGCCACCACTTTTAATCGTTCATTCTTATTTTGGTGAAAGAAACATAGTTTTTCTTGCGAGAATAATAATTTTACTTTGTCACCTTTGTTCAGGATTAACTGTCCGATGACTTTCGCACTCCAAGTTGTTCCATTTACCGCAAAGTTTAATATAGACTCATTCCCTAATACTTCTACAGATTGCAGCGTAACTTCTTGTCCTGCCTCAGACAATGCAATATGCTCAGGACGCATACCTATTCGAATTGTCCCTGCTGGTAATTGCTTTAACTGTCCAATAGATAATGGAATTTGCAATTGCCCTATATGTAATACGCCTTTTTCTTTATCCACTTCTCCATCATTTATATTCATAGAAGGAGAACCTATAAAACTTGCAACAAATTCGTTTGCTGGTTCGTTGTATATATCAAGAGGTGTTCCAACTTGTTGTATACTTCCTTTATTCAAGACCATGATACGATCTCCCATAGTCATCGCTTCTATTTGATCGTGAGTAACGTAAATCATCGTAATTCCGAGTCGTTGCTGAATTTCTCTAATTTCAATCCTCATTTGCGCACGTAATTTCGCATCTAAATTCGAAAGTGGTTCATCCATTAAACAAATCGGTGCTTGACTCACGATCGCCCTGGCAAGCGCAACACGCTGTCTTTGTCCGCCTGATAATTGGCCCGGTTTCATTTTCACATACTCTTTCAGCCCTACCATTTCAATAGCTTCTATTAATCGCTTTTGTCGCTCTTCTTTTTGTACCTTCCTTACCTTAAGTCCAAATAAAATATTTTCTTCTACAGTTAGGTGTGGATATAATGCATAATTTTGAAATACCATTGATAAATTACGGTCTTTCGGCTCTAAATTATTTGCAACACGTTCATTAATCATTAAATCTCCCGAAGAGATTTCTTCTAAGCCAGCGATCATTCGTAGTAATGTACTTTTTCCACATCCCGAAGGTCCAACTAAAACGAAAAATTCTCCCTTCTTAATATGAACCGATACATCTTTAACCGCTGTCTCTTCCGCATTTATATATATCTTTGAAACATCTTTCAATTCGATCACAAGGTTGCACTCCTTTTTTCTTCTTGTATCCATACTTCATAATGACTCGTTGAAATCGCACTTGCTCCCGCACGAATGGCAATTTCCGCATCTTCCCGCGTTTGAATCAATCCACCTGCAATAATAGGAAACTCTATTTTCTCTGCTAGCTGTTTTATAATAGAAGGCATAATTCCAGGCATAATCTCTACCGCATTTGGTTTAGTCGTTTTACAATTTTCAATTGATTTTGTAAGAGATAAAGTATCGACAATAAAAATTCGTTGAATCGTTTTTAATCCAATTTTATTGGCATTTCGAATTGTCGAACCTTTTGTTGAAATAATACCTTGTGCTCCGATAACATCTTGAATATACAAAAGGGCTTCCTCTGTGTTCGTATTTAAGCCTTGTATAAAATCACAATGAAGAAATACATCATGTCCATGTTTCTGTAATTCATATACACGCTCTGGTAACTCCAGCATTGAACCAGTCATAAGAAAAACTGTTTTCGGTAATTTTTTGTATGCTTTATACCCTTTCCAATCCTTTATCATCGCGATATGAGGTTCTTTAAACATTTATTCCACCTAGCTTTTCTATTTTTATCCAAACTAAAAACACCTACTTACATAGAACACCCTTCTCCTTATTTGAACTCTAGGGAATAGAGCACACCTAAGAAAGTGGCACGTTATATGTAAGCGGGTGTTCTCAAATGTTCTCTACCCTAGTTATTTTGTTACCTTTACTATATTACGCATTTATTAAGTCAGTTTTGATAAATTGTTAATTAGGTGTTAATCGAATGTTAATATTCACCATATTGTTTTTACAATAATCCAGATATACGAATAAACTCTAACAGAACACAACAATATTTACATTTCAATCAATATGTAAATTCATTCCATAGTTAATAAGTTTTAGTTTTCTCGCCACTGCTTGTGAAGCACAATTATCCCAAGAGGTACTATAAAGCGGAATACGTTTTTCTTCTTTTATTGACATTGCCCAAGCTTTAACGACATCAGCACCATATCCCTTTCCCTGGAAGCCCTCTACAGTTTCCACACTTGCCTCAGCAGCTATAGGCGTACTTCTTGCACTGCAGCATATAGAAACGACTTGTTCATTTTCAACAATTGCAAAATAAGGTTGCCTCCATTCCATCTGTTCTATTAGATTAGGAAAATTTTCTCGCATGAGCTCTTTATTTTTCTCTGTTATTTGTATCACCCTAGTCGGCTCATTTGAATTATTTGGAAACATGTAAGCAGGACCCATCCAAATATTCTCTACCGTTCTCTCTTCATTTAATACTTTCATGATCTTTGCTATCTCTATGTGATTTGAACGTTCTCGAATTAATTTCTCAATCTTACTTATTATTTCACCATCCAAATTACAATGATATCTCGTTATATTCCCTTCACGAGTTTTGCTAAGAAAAAAACGTGGTGCTTTCGGATTTCCCTGTTCATTTACACTCTTTATTCTTCCCACTTGATTATGAACAAATAAAACCTCTGCCTGAATTACTATTAACTCAAGTTCTGAAAATCGCATTTATGCCCTCCTTCATTACCCTGTGTAGCCTCCATATACCATCCATTCATACTCTATTTTCTGATGTTCAAAACAAAAATCCCATTTAAATACACATTACTGAATCAATCATACTAAAATGACTTCTTCATTCTGTCTATCTAAATGGGATTATTTCGTACTCTTTATGTCTTTTTCTTATTATTCCACCGGTTGTGGTTGCGGCTGCACTACTTCATTCGCACCAGCTATTCTCAACACATTCGCAATATCTTTAAAACCTCTTTTTTCAGCATATTGCAGCGGCGTAATATTTTCCTTATTGGCCATATTTACATCTGCCCCGTGGTCAATAAGCATTTGAATTACTTTCTTATGGCTTTCACTACCATTTCCCAATACAATTGCTTCTATTAAAGCTGTACCACCACGTTCATTTTTATAATTCACATCAATATCTGTATGCTCTAATAATTCTTTAACAACCTCTACATGACCACGCTCAGATGCAGAAATGAGTGCTGTGCCACCTGACTTAGTCGTTTCTTTCGTATTAACTCCTGCATTAATTAATACTTTTACAATATCCGTATACCCTTCTCTACTTGCATAAAGGAATGGATTGCTTTGTTTCTCATCTTTGACTTCAATATTTGCACCTGCACCAATTAATGCTTTAACTGTCTCTACATGATTTTGGTACGTTGCTGCAAGGATAGGCGTTTCTCGGTTGTCACCTTCTACGTTTATATTCGCTCCATCCTGAATCAACTTCATAGCTGTCTCTGTGTCTCCAAGAGTCGCTGAAAGTAACAACTGTTTGTCCAGTAAATTTATACTTTTTTCTTCTTTAACTTCTTCTTGTTCTTTATGCTTTTCTTTTTTCTTTTCGTTTTTCACATGAACCGGTTTCGATTCTGGTTCCTCTTGCTTATCGCAAGCCACTACCGTCATTAAAAGTCCTAATAACATACATAATAAAATTTTTTGTTTTCTCACAACTACAGCTCCTATGAAAGATAATGTTTTCTTAACCATTCCTCCATCACATACAATAACTCTTCTTGAGTACATTTATCCATAAGCCCTTTATATTCCTTCTTTAATCGGATTATCTTAAGCTTATCCTATGTTTCTCAACCTATTGGAATGATACGCCTGATGGCCTCATCATTAACATTATGAAGCAATTAGTTTAGCACGTTTTAACCGCATTTGTATACATTTCTAAAAAGTACATAAATGATTGCTTTAGGTCACTATATTCCATTGTAACCGTTCTTCTAAAAATTTTACACCTTTTCTATATTTGCACCTGAGTAATACTAGAAAAAGACAACTATATAGTTGTCTTTTTCTAGTATTAATGATGCCCACCGTGATTCCCTGTTTTCGGTTTCCCCATCATTTCTTTATTCATTTCCCATTTATGCTCTGCTAGCTCTTTATACGAAAGAACCTTACCCTTATAGTTAGATACAAAGCTCTCTGCATCTTTTTTATTTTTAAATGAAATGACATTATAAGCCATTGGTGTCGTTATTGTTTTATCATATACGTAAGTAGCGTCTTCTAACGAAACCCAATCTTTCGAATCATAATCTCGAACAAATTTTTCTTTCGTCTTTTCGCCTGGATTAATCTCCATCCATTTATACATACAACCAATATCATCAAACTTTAACGCTTTTCCATTTTCTAAAATGATTTCTGTTGCAAATTGATTATCCGTTACCCCAATTTGGCAAATATCACACTTATCATGTTTCTCATCAATTGCCACAGCTGTTGTTCCATTTTTCCCACACCCCACTATCGTAAATAAGAAACATAAACATATAGCAAGCACAACATACTTTATTCTCATCACTATTCCTCCCTAAAAACCGTATACTCCACAAGGAGAATATCAAAAACTTGTGTGGGATTTGTGAAAAAACAATGTGCTTTTTGTAATATAGAAAACAAAAAAGATGTGTAGCTATTTCTACACATCTTTCATCATTCACAGCCCGTAATTAATAAATCATCTTCTAACTTAACTAATAATGTATCTGTATTAATTTTCTGCCCAACTTCTACATTTACTAATCTTATATTTCCACTGATACCGACCGCGACTTTTTCAAGCTCACCATTATTTTTTCGGACCATCATTAATTTTTCCCACTCATATACATAAGAAGATTCATTAACAAAAATCTCTTCTATCTTCCCCTCATAAGAACTATAAACTTCTTCTATTCTCGTTTCCATTCAAAATCTACTCCCTACTTCGCACTTCACTATTTTCACCTTATTCTATCACTCTTGTTAGAAGTAAATTATATTTTTAAAAATTCAAAATTACCTTCGTGAACAATATGACCAAAATAAAAATTATGCTTCTAATGGTGTTATTTTTCAAATTATTTACCATTTGGATAGATGCTTTTATGATAAACAAAAAACATTGTTCTGAATTTTCGTTTTATTTTGAAAGCGCAATCATTTTTTAAAGGGGGAGATCGGATGTTAGCTCTACTTGGATTTGCAATGGTATTTGTCTTTATGTTTTTAATCATGACGAAACGTATGTCAGCATTAGTAGCATTAATATTAATTCCAATTACTTTCGCATTAATTGGCGGATTTTATGCAGACATGGGTCCTATGATGTTAGAGGGCATTCAAAAATTAGCACCTACCGGTATTATGCTTATGTTTGCCATTTTATATTTTGGAATTATGATCGATAGCGGTTTATTCGATCCTGTCATTAGTAAAATATTAAAATTTGTAAAAGGGGATCCTTTAAAAATTGTTGTTGGTACAGCCATTCTTACTATTATCGTTTCATTAGATGGGGACGGAACAACAACGTATATGATTACTGTTTCCGCAATGTACCCATTATATAAACGTCTCGGAATGAATCCACTTATATTAGCTGGGGTTGTTATGTTAGGGGCAGGTGTGACAAATCTTACACCTTGGGGTGGACCAACTGCTCGAGTTATGAGTGCACTTGGACTAGATGCATCAGAGCTCTTTACACCACTTATACCAGGAATGATTGCTGGTGCAATTTGGGTAGTTTTCGTTGCCTACTATCTTGGAAAAAAAGAAAGAAAACGTTTAGGCATTATGGATGTGCAATATTTAAAACAAATGCAAACAATGGATGAGCAAGCTGCCACAGTAGAAGCTGCCGTGCATAAACGCCCTAAACTTCTATGGATTAATTTTTTATTGACCGCTATATTACTTGTCTGTCTCATACTAGAAGTTATGCCGTTACCTGTTCTCTTTACAGTTGCTTTCGCTATTGCTGTTATGATTAACTATCCAAACTTAGAACAACAAAAAGAACGTATTGCCTCTCATGCAGGAAACGTATTAGCTGTTGTTTCACTCGTATTTGCTGCTGGAATTTTCACTGGTATTTTATCTGGAACAAAAATGGTAGATGCAATGGCTCAAAGTGTAGTAACTCTTATACCAGATGCACTTGGACCACAGTTGCCAATTATTACAGCTCTTCTTAGTATGCCGTTCACATTTTTCATGTCCAATGATGCATTTTACTTCGGGGTATTACCTATTTTAACGAAGGCTGCTGCTACTTATGGAATTAGTGCAGCTGAAATGGGACGTGCTTCCTTACTCGGTCAACCCGTTCACTTATTAAGTCCTCTTGTCGCTTCCACTTATTTATTGGTCGGAATGGCTAAAGTTGATTTTGGTGAACATCAACGCTTCACTTTATTGTGGGCCGTTGGAACGACAATGGTGATGTTGATCACTGGAATTGTAATTGGGATTATTCCAATATAAGACGCAAAAAACAGTAGAAGAAATAAATCCTCTACTGTTTTTTTTATGAAGAAACGAGAAAATACCTTCTCTCTGGTCTCCCTACACTTCCATATATAAGCTCTGCATGTACTTTCTTCCCAGATATTAAATACTCTAAATAGCGTCTCGCTGTTGATCGACTTACTCCAACCATCGAGCTTAACACTTCTGCGGTAATTCCTTCTTCATTAACTGTTAACATATGCTTTTTTATTTTCGCTAAAGTTAAAGGATCTATTCCTTTTGGAGCATATTCAACTGTATTTCCCTTCACACCTCTTTGAGACCATAAGTGTTCAATTTGTTCTGTAGATAATTGATTGCTTTTCTTTAACTGCCTAATCTTTTTTTGATAACTTTCTAAACTCGCTTTAAAACGGTCAAACATAAGTGGTTTTACGATATAATCAGTTACTCCACCACGTAAAGCATGCCTTACTACATCTGTTTCCGATGCAGCTGTAATCATAATAATATCTGTATCATGCAAATTATGCCTAATATATGTGACAAGTTCTGTTCCTTGTATATCAGGTAAGTACACGTCTAATAAAACGAGTTGTGGCTTCACAAGCTCTAGCCATTCCTTCGCTTGTTCCCCAGTCGTTGCTGTTCCAATTACTTTAAATCCTTCAATTTTTTCAGTAAAACGCCGATGAATGTCCGCAATCCGAATATCATCTTCTACAATTAATACTTCAATCTCCTCACCCATTACAACTCGCCTCTCTCTTTCGGTAATGCAATAATGAACAACGCACCACCTAAATCCCCTTTTTCAATTGCAATGCTTCCATTTAAATCTTCTACTAACTCTTTCACTCTTGCTAATCCATATCCTCGCTTCTCTCCTTCTTTCGTTGAAAAGCCTTTATAAAATATGCTAGTAATTATTTCATCATGAATCCCTTGCCCCGAATCTTCCACTTCAATTAATATTTCTTCTCCGATATCTGTTACAAACATTCTAACTTTCTTATCATGCTCTTGATTTTTTTCAATTGCTTCAAATGCATTTGTAATTAAATTCCCTAAAATCGAAACGACATAATTACTCTCAATATGCGGACTTAATGTTTCTAAACTACTTTCTCGATCTAGTACAAAATCAATCTTCAACTCTCTTGCCCTATTATAAAATCCAATTAAAATTCCACCTAGCCATGGATTTTGAATTCGCTTCATAATAAATTGAACAAAATCTTGATATACCGCCGTCTCCTTATGAATGAGCTCTAGAGCATCTTCATATGACTCTAATTGGATAAGACCTGAAAGCGTATATAATAAATTGTTGTATTCATGGGTTTGTGCTCGTAACGCCTCTGTATATTGCTTCGTCTGAGATAATTCTGCTGTTAACTGATCCATTTCAGATTTCAAACGTAAGCTCGATACGACGCCGGTTACTTTATTATTTACTTTAATAGGTAGACGATTAGCAATAACAGCCTGCCCTTTTATATTTAATTGACGATCAAACTGTTCTTCACCAGTTTGAAGTACATCTAGTATGGATGAATTAGGAATTATATTTAAAATAAATGATCCAATGATATTTTTTCGGTTGTCTAGTGAAAGAATATCGTAGGCTGCTTGATTGACTAAACTAATCATGCCCTTTTTATCAATTACGATAATCCCTTCTCGTACAGATTGAATCACTGTACTATGCTCTTCATATAAAGATGAAATTTCTTCTGGTTCCATCCCAAACATCATTCTTTTTATACTTGCAGCTAAATATATGGAACCGATTATCCCCATTAACAAACCGATTATTGTAATCCAAAATACACGCTTTCCATACACTTCTACCGCTCCATGAATATCATCCATTGAAAATCCAACAGATACTACACCAATAATTTTATTATCCTGATTACGGATTGGAACTTTTCCGCGTAAGGAAGGTCCTAGTGATCCCGTTGCTTTCGAAACGTAAGATTTCCCTTCTAATAGCACTCCTTTATTATCTCCACCAACCATTACTTCTCCTATTTTGTCTTTCTTGGGGTGTGCATAACGAATCCCTTCTTTATTTCCAACCACAATAAAATCAGCATCTGTATCAATTCGAATTTTTTCTACAATCGGCTGAATAATAGAAGCTGGATTTTCTTTTTGAAAAGCTTCCGCGATTTCCGGTATAGCTGCAACTGTTTTCGCAACATGCAAAGCTCTTTTACCAATTTGCTCTTCTACTGTTTCAGATAATATGTAGTAAAACAAATAACTTGTTAACAAAAGCACAACAAGAATAAGTGTACTAATAGTTAATGTAATTCTCGGTTGTAGTTTTAATTTTTTAAATTTCAAAACCATTCCCCTAACATGGATAAAGATAGAATTTAAAGAAAATACAGTTTTTTTAATTATTAAACTTAATCATAACACGGTTACTACACATTTCTTTATTTTTATCTCCATAAAAAAAGAAACGAAGTAAAATTACTACCTCGTTTCTTAATATTTGTTATTACACTTTAAACTTGCCAATCATCTCTTGCAATTCTTCTGCCATTTGTGATAAGTGAACTGCTGCTCCATTAATTTCATCTACTGAAGCTAATTGCTCTTCAGAAGAGCCAGCAATATTTTGAACACTTGCTGCATTTTCTTCAATCGTAGCTGCAATTTCATTAATAGATGCACTTACTTGTTTGGCATCTACCGTCATTTGTTTCGCTACTTCTACCATACTATCAATTTGCACAACTGTATCATTTGTAGATTTCAATATTTCAGCAAAGCTTTGCTTCGTTTCATTTGCAACTACAAGACCTGATTGTACTTCTGTTCCAACTTGATTCATAGAGCTTACCGTTTCTTTTATATCAAATTGAATCTCTTTCACTAGTTTTCCAATTTCCGTAGAAGACTGTCCAGATTGTTCAGCTAATTTTCGCACTTCATCCGCTACAATTGCAAATCCTCTTCCTTGCTCCCCAGCTCTCGCAGCCTCAATTGCAGCATTTAATGCTAATAAATTTGTCTGCTCTGCAATATGTTGAATCACTTCCAGAATTGCTCCGATTTGTTTCGACTTATCATCTAATAAAGCAATGACTTTATCTGAATTTGAAACTGACTCATGAATTAATTGCATTTGATTCACAGTTTGCTCAACTAACTTCCCACCATCTTCAGCTTTTTTCTTCGTATACATAGAAGCTGTTGATACTAATGAAGAACTATCAGCAACACGCTGAACTCCTTCTGTAACTTCTTCTAATAACGTCGCTCCTTCTTCAACTTCTCTCGTTTGTATTTCAGCCCCACTCGACACTTGCTCTATAGCTTGTGTAATTTGTTCTGTCGCTTCACTTGTCTGCTTCATGCTAGCTGTTAATTCTTCTGAAGATGCTGCTACATGACTTGCTGAAATATTTATATTGGAAATGACATTATGTAATGATGATGCCATCTCATTAAAACTTTCTCCTAACTGCCCGATTTCATCTTTAGAATGAACTGTAATAGATTCTGTTAAATCACCTTCACTAATTTTCCTAGATGATAGAACAAGTTGTTTTAACGGTTTAATAATAGAAGCAATTATGAAGTAAATTAAAACCCCACCAATCATTAATGAAATCCCAATAACAGTTATCGTTTTATAGAAAATAGGTTCAGCCGCTCGAATAATTTCTTTTGAAGGCATTATCCCCGCTATTTTCCATCCAGTTTTCTTATTCGTTTTAAAAGTAATGTTACGATCTTCACCATCTAATGAATAATGAAAATCACCAGCTTCCTGTTTATAAAATTCCTTGCTAAGTTTCTCTTCTAACTTCTCACCCGGCTTCAGTGTCGGGTGTGCGACTACATTTTTATCTTGATCAAATATCGCTACATAACCTTCCTTACCAATATTAACCATCTTGGAAGTAGTTACAATATTATTGATAATTAAGTCAATCCCAAGAACGCCACTTTTATCCTCATTTTGTTTTGCCAATGTGATAACCGTATTCCCTGTCGTTTTTGACTTATATGGAGCAGTTACAATCACTTCTCCGCTTTTTTTCACTGCCTCTTTATACCAATCTCTTTCTGTAGGATTATATCCTTCCGGCATTTGAATTGCCGGTGATTGAATAAATTGCCCGTTGCTAGACCCAGTATAGATAGCTTCCATTTCCGGATGTAACTTATTATATTCTTCTAGTTTATTTTGGATATTTTGTATTTGATCCGCTTGGTAACTTGATTGTGTAAATAATTTCGTAAAATAAGTTGCATCTACTTTTTTACTATCCAATTCCTTATTAATTACATTATCCAAAATTTTTATATTATCTTTCGCCGAGTTTAAAATCGTTTCATTAAAATTTGTTTTCGCCTGCTGATAAGACGTCCAACCAATTACAATACTTGGAAGAATTAAAATGATAATAAATGACACAAGTAACTTTGTTTTTAAACTACTACTCCTTAACTTCCTTTGAAACATATTTCTACCCCTCCATACCGTTTTACATGCAATAAATTACAATTAATCTATTTATAAAAATTATAAGATATAAATAAATTGACGAGACTCTCTATTTCTTTTTACTCATCATTCTAAATTTAAAGGATTATTGCATACTTACTTCATTCTATAAAAATTAAATAATTAAAACAATGTATAAAAATGTATATTATTCGAAATATTATGATTCACAGAAGAACCTCTAGCACATGCTAGAGGTCCTGCCTACCTTACTATTCTTTATCTTTTTCTACTTCTTTTTTCTTATCTTCTACTACAGATACAACCGGTTTATCACTTGATAATTGTTGTACCGCTCCTTTTCCTGCAAATCCTTCTAATAGCTCTTTTAAGTCAATTCCAGAAGAAGCTTTTAAAGTTTCTTGCATCGTTGCCATTAAATCGGTCGCATAGCCCGCTACTTTTCCGGCCCCGCTATTTTTACCACCGCCGCCTGTATCGACAACTGTGATTTTATCAATGTTACTAAGCGGACTTGCAAGTTCCTTCGCATAACTTGGAAGCATTTTAAGAACCATATCCATAATTGCCGCTTGACCATATAATTCAAATGCTTCTGCAATTTTTTGTTTTGCTTCTGCTTCTGCTAAACCTTTTAACCTAATAACATCTGCCTCTGCTGTACCTTGTGCTTTTTGTACTTCCGCTTTCGCTTGACCTTGTGCTTTCTCAATCTCTGCTTTCGCTAAACCTTCTACACGAACTTCTTCTGCACGTGCTCTTGCTTCTGCTTCAATCTTATATTGATCCGCATCTGCTTTTTTCATTTGTTTTACTTTTTCCGCTTCTGCTGATTGTTCGACAGCATAGCGATCTGCATCTGCTTTTTTCTTCACTTCTGCATCATATTGCTTTTCACGACGTGCAATCTCTTTTTCTTCTAATTCAATTTGCTTTTCACGCTCAATGATTTTAACGCGCATTTGCTCTTCTGTAACACCTTGTTGCGCTTTCGCTTGTTGTAATTCGTAAGAAAGGTCCGCATCTGCACGAGCTTGTTCTTGATCTCTCTTATAGGACTGCACTTTTAATTCCTTATGTTTTTCAGCTTCAGCGATTTGTGCATCACGTTGATATTCTGCTTCTTTTGCTTCTTTCTCAGCACGAGCTTTTTCAATTCGTGCCTCTTTTTCACGCTCTGCATTTGCAACTGTTGCATCACGCTTAACCATTGCAATTTGCGGCTGTCCAAGCGCATCTAAGTATCCGTTTTTGTCCATTATTTCTTTAATTGTAAAAGAAACGATGCGAAGACCCATCTTCTTTAAATCTGTAGAAGCTACTTCATGCACCTTTTGAGCAAATTGCTCTCTATTACTATACGCATCTTCTACTGTCATAGAAGATAAGATAGCACGGAGATGCCCTTCTAAAACTTCTTTTGCTTCTATTTTTAACTCTTCCGTTTCTTTTCCTAAATATTGTTCAGCTGCTGTAGAAACTTCTTCAATTGTCGATCCTACTTTAATAATAGAAACACCATTTACTGTAATTGGTACACCTTGTTTCGTATACGTATCACGTGTACCAACTTCTAATTTGTAGTTTAATAGGCTTAAAGGCTCTGCTCTTTGCATAATTGGAACTACAAAAGTACCGCCACCGCGAATAATCTTAATCTTCTTTCCATCATCAGTGGTAACAACATTTTTCCCACCACCAAGCCAGTTCCCTGTAACAATTAACGCTTCATCTGGACCAACTGTTCGATACTTCGTAATGAATACTAAAATGAGTAGAATTAAAATTGCGAGTAAAACTCCACCGATAATTAATGGAATCGTCATGTAAATTCCCCCTTATAATTTTGGTTTCTTTAAAGAATAAGCCATGTTTTGTACAAGCAAAACACCATCTTGAACTCCCTCGATAATAACTTCAGTTCCTTGTGAAATATCTTTCTTTCCAATTGTTTTAGCTGGGATTGCATTACTTCCAAATTGGGAGGAGATTAATACTTCACCAAATCCTTCTGTAGGAATTGTCGTAATGACTTCTCCCTTGCAACCAATGAATTCATCCATACGTTGTACGGTATTTTGTTCTGCTTCTGCAATCGGTTTTAAAATTAATATTTTCATTATGAAAACACCGATAAAAGATATAGCAAATGAACCAGCGAAAATAATAGTACTATTAAAGGAAAATAAATATTCTCCTATATAACTAAGTCCACATAACATAGCGAAGAAACTAAGTAGTAAAGTAACAACGGATACAGATCCGCCCCCAAAACTAAATATTGATTCAAATATATCTCCAAAGAAAATATAAATAACAGTGAGTATAGTAGCAATAATAAATCCATATAAATAAATTGTTTCAAGTGGATAACCAAACAAGAACATTTCTTATCCCCCTTTCTTAAACAATCCCTTTTTTGTTATGTGTATGCCTCACCTCTTTCAAAGATTATTAATCTCAATTTTCAGTTATTTATCCTTTAAAGAAAAACCTGTAAGACAGGTCTCTAAAAAAGAACAGGAGAAACCTATTGTGACAGGCTCCTCCTAGAAAATAACCGATATATTATATATCTATATAATATACTATTTTCCACAAAAAGTAAAGTTAAACATACATTGGAAAAGAACTTATTTTAGTGATAATGAGTACGTTCCATCGCCATTATCATATTTATATACATACAAGTAATACTTACCTGGTTTTGCATTTAATTTTGCTTCTATATGATTTCCATTAGCTTGACCGTAAGCAGCATAATTTTGCATATCTGATTCATGGTGAAGTACCCACGTCATCCCAATTCCATACTCATTTAAAACAGAAATATCGATATCTTTCGCTGATGCTACATTAAATGTATAAACATCGGTGTGATCCCCGCCGATAAGGCTACCTTTTATAGTAGTGTTTAGTCCGATACGATTTGCTTCCTCTTTACGATTATTTGGTTCAGATTCTGTTAAACTTCCATCTTTAATCGTAACAGTTGTTTCACTTCTACTCTCTTTTCCTTTATCATCTTTTACTCTTAACACTACTTTATAAGTTCCTTCTTTTTCATATGCATGTACTGGATTAACTTCTGTACTTGTTCTTCCGTCTCCAAACTCCCATGAATAAGAAACGATTTTTCCATCTTCGTCGTTTGATCCATCACTTTTGAATTGAATTCCTTCTTTTACAAGCCCATTATAAGGACCGTTTATATGAACTGTCGGAGCTTTATTTTCTCCGTCATCTTTTGCGATACCATGGAAGACTACGTCATATTCAAATTCATTGGAACTATTCACACGGTAATTGACGAAATATGCTGTAACCGTTTTGTAGCCGCTCCATTCTTTTTGCGCCAATTGTTCTAAAGCTTCATTTACTCTTTTACCCATTGCATTCCAGTCTTCTGATTCACCTTTTGTTACACTACCTGTAAACGTACCTTCTAATGTAAATGTATTAAAGAATTGAGACTCGTGTTTTGTCATTTTTGCATCTTTCATAGACAACGTCTCACTAATTTCTTTCTTCACTTCTGTTAACGACTTTGGTGCATGTTCAGCTAAATAATCATCTGCTACTTCCGGTACAGTGTACTTATCTTGATTATCAATTAACTGCTGCATATACTCTTGATACTCTTTATTTAGCTTAGAATCTTTACTTAGATTTTCACGATATGCATCATAATTTTTCACGTCATTCGCACGAATTAAATCTTGAATTTTATCAAATGTTTCAAACTGATGCGTATATAAGTAAGACTGCAATGCGAACGAGTAGTTATAGAAATCCCAAGAACCATATTTAGCAAATAATGTGCGCTCTGCTGTATAACGGCTTGCAGGATCAGATGATAATCCGCTAATGATGCTCTTTCTCGGTACTACATTATTTGTACGAGTAGATCCTGCGAAAAATTCTGCATTCCCTTCTTGGAACCAAGTTAATCTTTCATTTTGATACATATCTCCTCTTCCAAATAAACCGGGGACTTCATATCTCCCTTGAAGATAGTGAGTAAACTCATGACGGAATAACTCTTCTAAACTATAAATACTTTGCTCTGGCGTACGCTCATATGTAAAGAATGTACCTGTCTCTTCAATATAAATTCCACCGTTGTTTGTTTCATATCCATACAATTGTCTATTTAACTGATATTCATCTGGAGTATTATAGATTACTATCGTTAATACGTCGTCTGCATTACCTTGTTCTAAGGCTTTGTCATTTCCGATTACGCGGTGATATTGCGCTTTTACTTCCTTCGCAGCCCAATATAATCTCTTAATTTTTTCTTCTGACACTTTATCCCCAGTTTTAAATACAATAGATCCATCGTCGAATGTATACGTTTTTGGTAAGTATTGCTCTTTTCCTTCTTTACGTATCTTCTCTAAATCTACCGTATTCCCGCTATAATCTTTTCCGTTATAATTTGTTGTAATTTGTTCTACCGCAACAAAATACGGTTCACTTAAACGTGGATACATATGCATTGCTTGTGTAACAACCTCTAATCCTTTATTTGGATTGCTATGAAACTTCCCTAAACGGCTAGCAAAATAAATTCCATTATTAACGAGCCATTTATTTTCTGGTGTTACTTCATTTAGAAGAGCAATACGATTTATTTCATTAATAAACCCATCTACTTTTCCATACCACATCGTTTCATTCGCTTCTTTACGGGCCTCATTTAAGTAAGACTGTATATCATAATCAATGCCTTGCATCATATCGTATACAGCTTGTCCTTTCATACGATCGTCTACATATGCATTAAAATTATCATTATATTGTTTTAAAATATTCGATGCGTATTGTACTGTTTCAACATCACTTGATGCATTACTAATTAATTTACCGTATGCAGATACTACTGTATCTTGCTCATTTGTTCCAAGCTTAAAGTTTGGATTTTTTGCGATTGCTTTTAAAGCAGGTAAACATTTGTCCTGGAAGCTTCTTTCATTTAAAGCGCTTAATTCATTATTATAAAATGCAAGATAAAAAGCTGAACGTAACACTTCAGTAAACGTTTGAATTCCTTTTGAATCATCTTTCGTAAATGTACTACCTCTATGAGCTAATTCGTCTATAATTACTTGCATTTTTCCGTTATCTTTATAAAAGGCTTTTGCATCTTCATTAAACTGGAATAAGTCTGTAATTTGATGCCACTTAATACTGCCTAACGTTTCAACTAACTCTTGATCATTCATTTTGTTTAAATCAGCCATTGAATAGCTTTCTTTAGCTTGCTTTACTGCCGAGTTCTTCGTAATAGATGCTGGTCGCTGTGAAAAATCTCCTACTTTTAAACGTTCTTGAAATGATAATGTTTCCTCGGCTTTAGAAACGTGTCCGATCTCATCTACTGATTTTTCAATTCCAACTGGTTTCGAATGCAATACATTATATGGCACCTTTTCTTCTGCTGAAACATTCGTTTGAATTGCTCCTAACGATAGCGCCATTGTACTAATACTAAGCATCATTTTATTAATCTTTGATTTCTTGTTCATATCATTGCCCCCTATTTATATATTCCATTCACGAAATTAACATATTATCCGGATAAAAAGATATAAAATGCAATATTTCATATTATTTCTTCATACAATTTGAACGTATCGTGAACGAAAAGTACTTACAATTTCCGCTACAGTTTCTCCATTATTTTAGCTATTAAAACATCCTCGTATCCATATCCTTCCCCTATTCAAAAAGACCTTATCATAAGCATATTTCAACATGAAATTGCTATGATAAGGTCTTCTCAAAGATTTATATATTTTTGTAATAATAAGATAAAGCGTTATTTATTTCTTAAATACTCTCTTTCTAAATACAAACATACTTAATGCTGAAAGAACAAATGCTAATCCCGAAAGTAAACTCGATGTGTTAGCTTGACTACCAGTTGCTGCTAAAGACTTCTGATTTTCCTCTTGCTTATTAGCTTGTTGCTTATTTGAAACTTTTTCTTGCGTACTCTCTTGTCCTACCACCTTCACCGGCCCAACTTGATTATCCCCTTTTGGCTCTTGATTCAATCCAGTTGTTGATTCTTTTACCTCTTCTTTTGTACCTTCAACTTCTTTTACTTCTTCTTTTGTACCTTCAACTTCTTTTACCGGTTCTTTTACTTCTTCTTTCGTTTCTTCAACTTCTTTTACCGGCTCTTTTACTTCTTCTTTCGTTTCTTCAACTTCTTTTACCGGTTCTTTTACTTCTTCTTTTATTTCTTCAACTTCTTTTACCGGTTCTTTTACTTCTTCTTTTATTTCTTCAACTTCTTTTACCGGCTCTTTTACTTCTTCTTTCGTTTCTTCAAATTCTTTTTCAGGATCTTTTACATATTCTATAGGTTCTTAAAATTCTATTACAGGGTGATTAACATAT
>NZ_JAEHCA010000089.1:0-551 GCF_016483345.1 Bacillus cereus group sp. N24 | reverse complement strand
ACACGTAAACTATAAATATAGTCATCATGTGTTCTAGGAATTAATTTAGAAAGTCCTGTTGTCCCTCCTGATAATTGGAGAAATGCAACATCACTTGGCTGAACTTCTGGTAATGAGACGGGATCCATATACAGATCATTTATGTTCACAAACTCTTCTTCTTCTCCCACTACAATTACATGTTGTAAAGTTGGCACTTTCTCTTTCACTTCTCTTGCTAGTTTTCGATAATCAAAGCCGAGAACCTTATCTGAAATAACGTAAGCACTCGCCTCACCAAACTCACAAAAATAACTAATTTCACTACTACGATGTGAAGGTAATGCAAAAACAGGAAGTGCTCCAATTCGAAATAGCGCAAAACATACTTCAAAAAACTCGATAATGTTAGGTAACTGGATTACAACTCGATCCTCTTTCTTTATTCCTAAATTCAGTAAGCCTGAAGCTAAGCGATCTACCTTTTTATCAAGATCACTATACGTTATATGCGTATTACCGCTTACAACTGCAATCTGATTTCCATGTTTTTCAGCACGCTCTCTTAACAC
>NZ_JAEHCA010000088.1:0-572 GCF_016483345.1 Bacillus cereus group sp. N24 | reverse complement strand
GTCTCGTGGGCTCGGAGATGTGTATAAGAGACAGGTGTTACCTTGAGCACCTTGAGGCCCGGTAGCGCCTGTATTACCTTGAGCACCTTGAGGTCCGGTAGCCCCCGTAGCGCCCGTGTTACCTTGAACACCTTGAGGTCCAGTAGGTCCAGTAGGTCCACCAGAAGGTCCAGTAGGTCCGGTAACTCCTATACCAGTAGCGCCAGTAGCACCAGTGTTACCTTGAGGTCCAGTAGCACCCGTGGCACCTGTGTTACCTTGAACACCTTGAGGTCCAGTAGCGCCAGTGGCACCAGTAGCACCTGTGTTACCTGTGTTACCTTGAGGTCCCGTGGCACCGGTAGCACCAGTGTTACCTTGAACGCCTTGAGCACCGGTAGCACCAGTAGCACCAGTGTTACCTTGAGCACCTTGAGGTCCAGTAGCACCAGTGTTGCCTTGAACACCTTGAGGTCCAGTAGCACCAGTGTTACCTTGAGCACCTTGAGGTCCAGTAGCACCAGACTAACCTGGAGCACGCTCAGTTACACAGCCCCCAGACAACCCAGAAGCACGAGGTGGTAGAGGGGGGC
>NZ_JAEHCA010000087.1:0-579 GCF_016483345.1 Bacillus cereus group sp. N24 | reverse complement strand
AAGCAACGTTCTTTAATTGATGTGTCTATGATATTGGTAAAATAGGACTTCTTCATCATTTCAATCTGTTTTACCATCTTTTCACGCACTCTTACCAACATTTCTAAAGCCTGTTCCGGGTTTTCAGCTACTTCTACAACTTGTGATAGCTCCTTGTAAGGACTAAATTCCAGCCCTTCTTTCAAGTCGATAATATAAAATTTTACGTGTTGAGATTGTTGCAAAATTAAACTAGTCATCACATTTTTTAAAAATACTGTTTTTCCAAACCGTGTCATACCCGACACGCACATATGCGGTGTTTTCTCGAAATCATGATACACATGTTTATCTAACGCTTTCCCCATCATAACTGTCCATGTATGCTCTTTTAATAGATCCTTAGACCAATTCCACATTTTAGGTATTCGTTGGCTAAAAACGCGAATATGAAGCTCGCTTTGATGAAACGATATTTTAACAGGTTTATATAGACCCTCCTCTAATACTTCAGCTAACTTTTGGATTAGTTGACTAGGTACACCAAGTGGTAACTTGTAAACATAATTCATACTTATATCATCTTTAATTTCTTTTATA
>NZ_JAEHCA010000086.1:0-642 GCF_016483345.1 Bacillus cereus group sp. N24 | reverse complement strand
GCATTATCCCGCCGAAATAAAGTGGAAAGTAGTTGAAATGAAACACCAAGGATTCAAAAATAAAGAAATTATGGATGCCTTAGGAATTAGACATGTGGCTCAAATTAAAACTTGGATGAAATGGTATCGTGAAGGCGAAACCTATCGGTTTGAACAATCTATTGGAAGACAATCTGCACATGGAAAAGGCTTAAAAAGGTTAACAGAACTTGAACAAAAAGAATTAGAAATACGTTATTTAAAGGCAAAGATTATATTGCTGGAAAAGTGCCAAGAAATCTTAAGGAGGTGGGAGGAAAAGAAGAAATAATGAAAATGATAAAGGAATGGCAATCAATTTTTACAATTGCAGAACTGTGTTCCATATTTAATATTTCACGTGCTACTTATTATCGTTGGAAAAAGCAGGAGAAAACAGTAACTAACCATGAAGAAAAAACCGTAATAGAAATATGTCAACATCATAAATATCGGTATGGATATCGTCGGGTTACAGCTTGTCTACGTGATCAATTTAACATCGTAATGAATCATAAAAAAGTATTACGTATCATGAGAAAATACAACGTATTATCTCGGGTTAGAAAAAAGAAAAAGATATTTGTACTCGGTCATGAACCAGTGGTAGCTAAAAATAGAATA
>NZ_JAEHCA010000085.1:0-672 GCF_016483345.1 Bacillus cereus group sp. N24 | reverse complement strand
CTATAAACTACAATTCGAGTAGGAAGTTTGTCTTTACTCCCTACATATACATCATGTAATTCATACACTTGGCCAGGCTGCAATTGTTTCATGATGTCTTCCAAATGAATTTGTATATATACCGGTTTTAATTGAGCGGGTTTTGTTTTAAATACCACTGTTTCAAATTCTTTTCTATATATTTTAGTTGGTAACTTTAGACGTGATAAATAATATCCTTGCTTATCTTGAATAGACTTAAAGTCTTGTAGACGAAAATATCCTAAGTCACGAATATATAGTTCATTCTTTTGTGCCATGCCTGTTCGAGTCGCACTATATGCCTGATCACTTCGTTTTCCTGGTTCAATTTCCACATCAGAAAATTTTCCACTCAACAAGTCATACTCTAGTTGGATTTTCACACCAGCTGTATGACTACACCCTCCGGCACCAGGATAAGTAGTTGCGAATCGATCTGGAACTTGGAAAGTTGTAGAATCAAGGACGAGAATCCGCTCAAAATAAGAAGAAAGAGAATGAGAAATCTTAGATACTCCTCCAATTTTAGCTTGTAGAAGTGTAGTAAATACAGTGCGAAAGAAGGCTACAGAATCCGAATTAAATCGTCGATTAAGTCCCTCCGGACTTAATAAAATTCCTGTTGAAGTTTCTAATTGACTACAAAGTTGA
>NZ_JAEHCA010000084.1:0-735 GCF_016483345.1 Bacillus cereus group sp. N24 | reverse complement strand
AACAGCGGCAACAAATTGGAAGTACACGTTTGAAAAACTGCAAGCATACGATGCAAACGGAGTAGCGTACAAGTATGAAGTGAAAGAACAGCCAGTAGCCGGATATGAATCCCAAGTCAGTGGTACTGACATCACAAATACAAAAGTAGCGAAATTGACAGTAGAAGGAACAAAAACATGGAACGATAACAACGCAACAGATCGTCCAAGCACAATCAAAGTAGACTTACTACAAAACGGTAAAGTAGTAGATACAAAAGAAGTAACAGCGGAAACAAACTGGAAATATGCATTTGCAGATGTAGAAGCATATGACGCAAATGGAGTAGCGTACAAGTATGAAGTGAAGGAACAGCCAGTAGCCGGATATCAATCTGACGTACACGGTTATGACATCACGAATACAAAAGTGGGCGAAACGAAAGTAGAAGGAACAAAGACGTGGAACGATAACAACGCAACAGATCGTCCAAGCACAATCAAAATAAACTTACTACAAAACGGTAAAGTAGTAGATACAAAAGAAGTAACAGTAGCAAGTGAATGGAAGTACACGTTTGAAAAACTGCAAGCATACGATGCAAACGGAGTAGCGTACAAGTATGAAGTGAAAGAACAAGCAGTAGCCGGATATGAATCCAAAGTAAATGGTACTGATATCACAAATACAAAAGTAGGCGAAACAAAAGTAGAAGGAACGAAAACATGGAAAGACGATAACGCGAAAGATCGTCC
>NZ_JAEHCA010000083.1:0-845 GCF_016483345.1 Bacillus cereus group sp. N24 | reverse complement strand
CCTAAATAATCGTCAGGCATAGATACAATTGCTACATCATGTACTGCATCATGTGCTAATAGATGATTTTCAACCTCTTCCGCAGCAACCTTCTCACCACCACGATTAATTTGATCTTTATCTCTTCCTTCTACAATGATGTAACCTTGTTCATTTACTTTTACAAGATCACCTGTGCGATAAAATCCATCCTTTGTAAATGATCGTGCATTATGCTCTTCTGCTTTATAATAACCACGAATTGTATATGGACCTCGTGTTAATAAACTACCTACTTCACCAGGTTTTACATCGTTATCATTTTCATCAACAACCCTTACTTCATCGGATGTAGACATCGGTCTTCCTTGTGTATGAATAATGATTTCTTCCGGATCATTTAATCTTGTGTAATTTACTAACCCTTCTGCCATACCAAACACTTGCTGTAACGTACATCCAAATGTAGGGCGAATACGCTTCGCAACTTCGGCACTAAATTTCGCACCACCTACTTGAATCACTTGCAAGCTCGATAAATCGTTATTACGGGAAGATGCAGCATCAAGCCAAATCATTGCTAATGGTGGAACGAGCGCTGTAATCGTCACTTTTTCTTTTTCTATAAGAGCAAATGCCTCATCTGGACTCCCTCCAGTTGCCAACACTACCTTTCCACCCGCATAGAAAGTTCCAAATGTTCCTGGAGAACTCATCGGGTAATTGTGTGCTACTGGAAGAACTGCCATATAGACACTTTCTGCATTTAAATTACAAATTTCAGCACTAACACGTAAACTATAAATATAGTCATCATGTGTTCTAGGAATTAATTTAGAAAGTCCTGTTGTCCCTCCTGATAATTG
>NZ_JAEHCA010000082.1:0-869 GCF_016483345.1 Bacillus cereus group sp. N24 | reverse complement strand
GATCTACAGAACATCTAAGGGGGAGAGAATAACATGCCTTTAAATTATGAGAATCTGTACAAAAAAATGGGAATTGTTTTTCTTGGTGGTTCATTGATATTAAGTACGACAGGTTGCAGTTGGTTTGGAAGTAAGGAATCATCAAAAAGTAAATCAGCTATTACAAAAAAAGTAGATAAGAATAAGCCGGAGGAAAAGAAAGAAGATCTGAACAAACAAGATTTTGAAGCAATTACAGAGAATGCAATTCAAAGTAAGGATAATGAAGTAGCTTATGTTCTCGAAGAACTGGATAAATCGAAAATTAATTTTAAAGAGAAATCTATTGTAAGTAATCTTCAAAATGGAGATGAAACGACTTCCCGTGTTCTAGCACTCTTTGATAAAGAAACGAAAGATAAATCAATTCAGGATACAGCAAAGGATAATGTGATTGCAGCTATTACGGATAATAAGCCACAAGTCAGCGTGAATGGAGATCATTTTGCATTTGACGATCAAAATATTGATTCTTCAGTAGCGAGTATAGGAGATATTCTTCCACCAGAGAAGAAACCAGATGCAATTGTAACCCCACCAATTATAACGGAGGGTGAGAATGGAAATACGGAAAATACAGGGACAGAAAAACCAAAGCCGCCTATAGAGCCGGAAAAACCAACAAATCCAGAGAAACCGACAGAGCCGGAAAAACCAACAAATCCAGAGAAACCGACAGAGCCGGAAAAACCAACAAATCCAGAGAAGCCGACAGATCCAGAGAAGCCAACAGATCCAGAGAAGCCAACAGATCCAGAGAAACCGACAGATCCAGAGAAACCGACAGATCCAGAGACTGTCTCTTATACACATCTCCGAGCCCACGAGAC
>NZ_JAEHCA010000081.1:0-991 GCF_016483345.1 Bacillus cereus group sp. N24 | reverse complement strand
ATTCCAATGAAATTTATAACGGTACGTTATCACTTGGTTCGAGATATGCAGATCATATTTTTGATCACATTTCTAAAAAAATGAATGTGATGCAATTAGATCCGGAACAAGAGGAACAAAAGAAGGAACTGTTAGAAACATTAGAAAGAGAAATCAATGATTCTCCTTTTCATGAAGAATATGAATATCGAGAAGAATCACCAGAAAGGAAGGAAGAACCCTCTTATAGTCCATCGGATGAAGTAAAAACACAAATAAAGCCTGGAAAGGAAAATAGAAAAGGATTCAAGATTATTGCGAGTGTCATAGGAAGTATGGTGTTAATTGGAGCTGGTGCCATATTTGCCTTTAAGTTATTCTCTTCCGAACCAGTTTCGAGTGCAAATGCTGGCTCTGAACAATATGTAGTAAAAGGATTACAACAGGCAGCCATTCAACAGTATGGAGAAGCCGTTAGATACTTCGATAAGGTCAATTACACAGAATTAGATAAAGATAGTCAGAAGGCAGTTTTATTTACTTATTTATTAAATGGAAAGGCAAATAAGGCATTACAATATGAGCCGAAATTTGCAGAAAGTGTGGTTGCTTATTTTATTGGGATAGACAACATGAATAAAATCAATGAAATTGATGTCAAAAATGATGTAATCGACTTTGAAAAAGCAGCACTTAATAAGAAATATGAGGAGGTAATTAAGCTTAAAGGGAAAGTCAATATGGACGGTAGACGTGAAAAACTCATTGTTGAAGCTTTTGTAAATCTAAAAAAATATGAAGATTGTTATTCTTTTGCCAAAACGCAAGGAAATAAAAACGTAATGAAAGAGGTCAAAGAATTAGAGAAACGGGATATTCAACAATCTACGATAAGTGAAGAGGAAAAGAAAGCTAAGATTGAAAAAATTGATAAAGATCTACAGAACATCTAAGGGGGAGAGAATAACATGCCTTTAAATTATGAGAATCTGTACAAAAAAATGGGAATTGT
>NZ_JAEHCA010000080.1:0-1137 GCF_016483345.1 Bacillus cereus group sp. N24 | reverse complement strand
AAAACTGCGTCAACGTACAAAATATCGCCGTAGCACGCTTGATATGGTACGGCTTCTGGTCTAAGGCAATGATACATGCCAGTATGTTTTACTTTTTGATACTGTTGTTGTGAAAATTTAATTGCTAACTCTTTCGTATACTTGCCACCATTTGCGCCAACAAAATCAAAAAAACCTGTTCCAAAATTGTATGCTTGAAGGGCTGTTTTGATATGATCCATGTCCCCTGGACTCGTTACTCCAGCTCTTTCTATCGCATGTTTAAACTCCTGTACACCTGCCCAAATACTGTAATCTGGATCTGTAATACAGTTTGGTGATTTACAATACTTCGTATTAAATGCGCCTTCGGAACTCTGCATTGGATCGCTGCCACGCCCTCCGCTCTCTTGCATCATTTGAGCAAGCATTAAAGCGACAAACGGTTCCACCCCAAAGGCTTTCGCATGCTTCCGAATCGTAGGTTCCCATTTTAGAACTTCAGGCGAAACATTCATGACTTGCCCTTCACCTGTATACGTAATATCACCTGCGTCTGTTCCGCTATCGCTCCCCATCGCTGCAATAAAAATGCTTACGATTCCAAGTAAAAGAAAAGAAAAAAGACCCATCACAAGTAGTGCTAAAGTGATGAGCCATTTCTTTGGTATAACCTTTAAAACTAGATGCATGGTATTAAGCACCTCCCCCGAATAACATCAATTCTTCATCTGTTACTTCTACATGGAAGTGAATGTTTTTTACAGCCCCAATGCTTAAAATCACATCCCCTGTTGGCAAATGTGGAATCGCTGCAATCTCACTTTCACTTAACTGTCCTGCAAATACTTTTCTTAACATATCTAAACTGTTATTATCTTGCTGCATAATAAATTTGTACTGTGTAAGTTCAAATAACTTTTTAATTTCATCAATCATTTCTTGTGAAGATCCTTCCGGTACAAAATCCCGAATCGTGTGACTTGCATATAAAAGCCCTGCAAAATATTTTCGATCTTCTCGGCTAAATTTCGTTAAAAATTGTAGCGCATGAGCGCTTTCTTTTTTCGTGTTAATAATGTGATGCGCCTCGTCAATAATAATGAAATAACGAATTACATCTTCAAAAGCAAGTTGTTGTTTCGTATATGCCTCTAA